>JACRBX010000198.1 GCA_016219225.1 Deltaproteobacteria bacterium | reverse complement strand
CGGTTCGGATATCTCCCATCCGCAGGATGCCCTGGCTTATCTGATCAAAGGAAATGATCAGGCGGTTTTGGTCGATGCCGGGGCCGGGAAGGGTTCTTCGGTTATTTTTGAAAATATCAAAAGGTCCGGCGTTCATCCCCGGGAGCTGACCCATCTGATCCTGACCCATGGCCACGTGGACCATATCGGCGGCGCTGAATTTTTTAAGGACAAAACAGGCTGCCGGATTGTCGCCCATGAGGCCGATCAGGGGGCTATCGAATCCGGTGATCCGGTCTTAACCGCTGCTTCCTGGTATGGGGTGACCTTACCTCGTTTGAAGATAGATCAGGTTTTAAAGGAAAAGATCGAAGAACTGCCCTTGGGTCAGAAGGAAAAAATCATCTGCCTCCATACTCCCGGCCATACCCCGGGATCGATTTCTCCCTATATGGATCGCCAGGGGCAAAGGGTCCTTTTCGGTCAGGATATTCACGGCCCTTTTTCCAAAGACTTCGGCTCCAGTTTAAGCGACTGGCATAATTCCATGGACGAACTCCTGGCCTTGAAGGCGGACATTCTATGCGAAGGGCATTTTGGTGTCTATCGGACTCCCCAAAAGGTCAAGGCTTATATAGAACAATATATGAAGCAATACTGTTCGGCGTGAAGCGTTCGTCGTTCGGCGAAAAATATTTTGATGATTCGCAGTGTCCCGCCCCAATGGGTCATGAGGGTTTGATATGAAACCGGAGATACGCTATTTCCCCGACCTGGAAGCCTTAAGTCTGGAGGCGGCCGGCCTTATCAGCCAAACCGCTGATAAGGGTGTTGCGGAAAAGGGGCTTTTCTCCCTGGTCCTTTCCGGGGGAAGCACACCGCGACTTCTTTACGAACTCCTTTCACAGCCGCCTTTTGTGCAGGAAATGCCCTGGCCGCACATCCATTTCTTTTGGGGGGACGAAAGGTGTGTCCCTCCTGATCATCCGGAGAGCAATTATGGCCTGGCCTCTCGGAGTCTGCTTTCCCGGATCCCCGTCCCAGAGAAAAATATTCACCGGATTCCGGTTGAAAAAGGTCCGGGACCCTGGGCAGCCCGGGAATATGAAAAAGAAATCCTGGAATTTTTTAATTCCCGATGGTCCGATACGATGGGGGCACCTTCTTTTGATCTTGTCCTTTTGGGTCTGGGGAAAGACGGGCACACGGCTTCCCTGTTTCCCGGCGATCCGGCACTAAAAGAAGAAGAACACCTGACCGCCTATGTGCCTAAACCGGGACCTGCCCCAGAATTCCCAAGGATTACTTTGACATTGCCGTTAATCAATCAGGCAGAAGAGGTGCTTTTCCTGGTCTCAGGGGCAGAGAAAAAAGAGGTCCTTAGGGTTATCCTCAATGAACCCCCTGGCGGTCGTGATCGCTACCCGGCAGCCCGGGTCAATCCCAAAAGGAAAGTTTTATGGTATGTTTGTTAACTCCTCAGGGTTACGGACGTCACAAAACATGAAAATGGGTTTCTTTATTCCGAAATCCGAAATCTAAAATCCGAAATCGATATTATGGCCCCTAATCCCTTGTTGGTAAACTATACCGCTCTCCTGCAGGAAAAAGACCTCGCCGGTCCGATTCTGGATCTGGCCTGCGGTGAAGGGCAAAATGGGCTATACCTGGCAGGGATGGGGCTTCCGGTTATCCTGGCCGATCGATCCTCTGAGGCCTTGGACAAGGCCAAAGAGGCAGTGGAAGGAAAGGACCTCGATGTGACTTTCCGGGAGATCGATCTGGAAACCGGTTTAAACCCTCTCGAAGAAGACCACTACCGGGCCATCCTGGTCTTCCGCTACCTCCACCGCCCCCTGATACCGTGTCTGAAAAAAGGTCTAAAAAGGGGAGGAATCCTGATCTATGAAACCTATACCGACGAACAGCCCAGATTCGGTCGTCCTCTTAATCCCGACCATTTGCTGAAACCAAAGGAGTTATTCGACTGGTTCAGGGACTGGCCGATAATCCATTATTTTGAAGGGATCTTAGAAGACCCCAAAAGGGCCATGGCCCAGATCGTCTGCAGAAAACCGTTTAAGGAAAATCAGGACTGTGTTCGGTGAACTGGGTTGTCATATTCTTGAAGAACAGGCCCGGGATTTTTCAACCATTTTTTTGAAAGAAAGGAACCGTCTCATGGATAAATTAAGAACGATTGCTTTGGATTATGTTTCCAGCGCAGGGGGTTGCGCGGTGGGGATCGCCACTACGGAAACCTTAGCCGGCGGCCCCCCTTCCACCGATTTGAGTTTTGTTCTGCCCGGAGCCGAATCGGCTGTGGTCTTCGCCGTTCCTCTGGATCAGACCCTGATCGAGCCTTTTCTCGGCAAAAAGGATCGTCTGTCCCATGAACGGGATAATTTTCAGGTTAATTACCTGGCCGGCGGCATTGCCCTCGGATTGGCTGATTTTCTGCGTCAGAGGGGTTGTGAGGCCAAGCCGGTCTCTCCCAACAATGTATATCGACCGGAAGGGTTAAAGGCGGGAGTGATGCTGCCGGACATCTCCCTCCGCTATTTGGCGGTTCGTGCCGGTATTGCCCATTTCGGGTTATCGGGCAACGTGATCACCCGTCAAGCCGGAGCGGCTGTAATCCTGGGGGCGGTAATAACGGTCGGAAACTTGGCACCAACCGAACCGCTCCCGGATGAGGATAATTATTGCGATGAGTGCCGACTCTGTATGGCCTCCTGCGGGTCCGATTTTATGGACCAAAAGGAAAAGGATTCGGTGACCCTCGGTGGGCGGGAATACACCTACTCCAAACGCCGCAGCCAGCTCAGGTGCCAGTTTGTCTGCGGAGGATTCAGTGGGCTCCATAAGTCGGGCAAATGGTCTTCCTGGTCCCCTGGACGTTGGAGGATCCCCGAAACGGATGAAGACATCCTGTCGGCTCTCCGTCCCGGGTTTCAAGCCTTCAACCTGTGGCCGGAAATCGAAGGGGGCCAGTATCATGTCAGGATGCGGAAAAAGCTGTTGCTGACCTGCGGGAACTGCCAACTGATTTGTCACCCCAACAAGGAAATAAGACGCCGGCGTCACAAGCTGCTTTTGGAGAATGGGGTAGTCGTCCAGAGGGATGACGGTCTCCTGGAGGCCCTGCCGCCGGAAGAAGCCCGATCTTATGTGGATTCTTTAAGGTCCGAAGTAAAGGCTGTTTACGGGGTGGCACCCACAAATTGAAAGTGTACCCACAGCTTATTTCAATCCCTTTTCATTGAAGAAGGGCCCGTATTTCTTATCAACACTTTTGATGTGGTTTTGAAGCCAATCGCTTAAAAAATTCATTACTGTAATGGATAATCCGATTTTCCCTTTTCCGAAACCATCTTTGAACTCGGAAACCTTTTTTACAAAATCCGAATGTTCCTGCTTATGAGTATCTGCTTCCGGATACCTGAATTTATCAAAATACTTCTCTTCTGTCGCAAAATGTGTTCCTGCATAGCTGACCAGACCATTCACGATCTTGCCTAAAATATCTTTCCCCTTGCCCTGCCGCATTGCATCATTGAGGTCGTTGATTATCCCAACAAGTTTTTGATGTCCCCTACTCCCGCAATCGTCCCCCAAAGAGCCGTCAGGCCTGTTTTGATCTTTTATGGGAGGGTCGATTATTTTTTGCCTTATGCGGTTTTGATCCAGGTTTGATGGCGCGGGCATAGGTCAGAATCGACCGGACATAATTGTCGCAATGATTATAGGCATAAAGGGACTGTTTTTTGTGGGCAGGATCCTTTCCGGACCAGCCGAAGGCCTTTAAGTAATTGGCGATGCTGGCCAGGGCATCGCTCCGGTTGTTAAGATCGACCTTCCCGTCCCCATCCCCGTCCACCCCGTATTTAATATAAGAGGAAGGGACAAACTGGGGAAGACCGAAGGCCCCGGCCCAGGAACCCCGGATCTCCAGGGGATCCCTTTGGCGGTCTCGGCACATCTGCAGCAAGGCGGCCAGTTCTTCTTCGGCCCAGACCGACCGCCGGTTTTCAATTACGGCCAGGGTCAGCAGACTGTTGAAGATAGGAACGGTCCCCTTGGTCCGGCCGAAGTTGGTTTCGAGGCGGAGGATGGCCACCAGGATTTCTTTTTCCACCCCATAGGAGGATTCAATACGGCGAAGAAGCGATCGATGATCTTGAAGGGTTTTCTTTCCTTCCCGGACGGATTTTTTAGAAAGCAATCCAAAGCGGCGTCCCAAATAATCGATTCCCTTTCCGCTTCGCCCTATAATCTCCGGGTAGACCATCACCCGGTCGTCGGAGAAAATCCGGGCCAGGTCTTCGCCCGAGAATCCGCGAGCCGTTAAGCGCTGCACCAGTTCTTCTTGTTTTTCCAGGTAAAGCGTTGGAATGGCCGCCCCGGCCAAAGATCCAAGGGAAGGAAGAAGGAGGGGCCCTATAAAGAAAAACAGGCCGGCAAAAATGGCAAGGGTTATATTCCTGAATCCGTTAGGGTGCTCTCTTCCCACCTAAAAGGATCCCCAGATTATCCGGATCTTTGAGAGGAACATGGTTTATCCCGCCTAAATATCGTTTCCTTTTGGCATACAAATAAGATGAGAAATTGTCAATTTATTTTTTTATTATTCGGATAATCAGAAAGCCGAATCCGTATTTGACCAGATGAACCGGCCCCACTCTGGAAACCTCCCGGCAAAGCAACCCGAAATAAGTCAATTCAGAAACTACGCCCCCTCCCCCAGCGGATTGCTCCGACGGATGGATTGAATCACGTTGTTGATCTGTTCAAGAAAACGTGCCCGGTCGCGTTTTGTTAGAGGCGGAGGCCCGCCCGTTATTTCTCCTGCGTTGCGCAGATCAGACATCAGGTCCCTGGTCGCCACTGCCATGCCGATATTGTCTTCCGTGAAGGGCTTGCCGGTTGGACTGATGACCCTTGCGCCTTTTTTTATACAGCGGCCGGCCAGCGGAATGTCAGCAGTGATCACGATGTCATCAGGTTGCACGTGTTCGACAATCCAGTCATCGGCTGCGTCGAACCCGTCTTTTA
This sequence comes from Deltaproteobacteria bacterium, assembly GCA_016219225.1. Lineage (NCBI taxonomy): Bacteria > Pseudomonadati > Myxococcota > Myxococcia > Deltaproteobacteria bacterium. Next base: position 17,461 of record JACRBX010000198.1, on the reverse strand, counting down.
CTACTTCGAGTGCGATCCATCGTTCATCCGGGACCCGCACCCAGGAATTTGCTACCAATGTGACTTCCAGTCGAAATCGACTTGCAACGCGGTACACCTCCGGTTTGACAGGGCACGCATCCGCATCTACAAAGATGTGTAGCAAATCAAAATCCTCCTCCGTTCCCTTGTTTCAGACTTACCCCATTTCTGTTCTCTATATCAGGGTAAGGGCAGATAAACCCCCAGTTTCAAGAAATTAATATGGTGTACCCGGAATACATTTTTTTTTCGTGGATAATTATTGAAAACATTCCACTGTTTAATAAAGATAGGCTCTTTTCCACCGACCTTTATGTCCTATCAACCCTTCATCAGTCCCGCATCCTGAAAGCTGAAGTGCCCTTTCTTCGCTACTATGATATGATCCAGAACGCGAAGGCCAAGAATCTTCCCGGCCTCGGTTAACTGTTCGTGCATCCGCAAATCCGTTTCGCTGGGTTGTAGATCGCCGGACGGGTGATTGTGAACAAAAATGACGGAGGCCGCACGGTCCACCAGGACATCGGCAAATACCTCGCGAGGATGCACAGGGCTCATGTTCAGGAGGCCGATGGTAATAATCCGTTTTTCAATCACTTCATTGGCGCCGTTTAGGGAAATGCAAAGGAAATGTTCCTGCCTTTTAACGGCCAGGTCAGTCACCAGGGGCAGGACATCCTCAGAGCGGCTGATTTTGACCGCCTCTTTGAGCAAATGGCGGCGTGCCAGTTCGAAGGCTGAAAGGATCTGCGCCGACTTGGCCAGCCCCATTCCCGGCATACCCATTAAATCTGAAAGCGAAAGATCTTTCTGCCGATCACGGATGAGCCCGGCCACCTGCCTGGCAATTGCCCGCACGTCCCGCCCGGCCGTGCCCATGCCGATAATCGCCGCCACTAATTCCTCGTCCGTCAAGGCCGATACACCCCGCTCCCGCAGCTTCTCGCGTGGACGACTGTGGGCCGGCAGGTCTTTGATAGTTTTCATGAATGATGCCTCTCTTTCAGTCAAACAGATCGTTTAGGACACCCCAAATTACTTCTGCCGGGACGGGCACAATTCTTAAATGACTTCGTTGCCGGTTATAGTGATTGCTGACTTGTGATGATATACACCATGTCCCCCACAAATCGTCGAAAAGATTCATTTTCGACAAATTGTTTGTAGACGTCAGTGTCATCCTTGAGCAATTGCTGCATCACCTTTCCGAGGGCCTGATCGTGGGCAAGGCGCGCGGTATGAGGGGTGTTCTCTTTGGCATTCCGATAGGCCGTATCGGCGGCCACCTTGGGCGCGATGTCTTCTCGTATTCGCTTGACCACGCGGTCCGCGTCAGTAAAAAGCGTGCCGAATTGTTCGTTGAAGGTCTTGATAATGTTGCTGAGGCGGTCGATCTCGGGCTCATTTCTTCGGCCTTCGGTATCCGTCGGGACAGGTTCAATCTCGGCGTCCTGATCCGTCAAGGCGATCCTCATCACGGCCTTCTTCTCAAGGCGGTAACTGTCCATATCGATGGCTTCGAGTATGCCCCTGGCCAGATCCTCCTCTTCCGGCGCCGGCAGTTTCGGTATCAGCAGGTTGAGAAGAATAGACAGCCTCTCCCAGGACGCGTTGGTGTGCGGAAGAATGGAAGCCAGGAAATCGTAGGTGCGGCAGAAGGCCTTGGCCTTGCCTTTGAAGTCCACCTGTTGGTTTTCATCCAGGGCTTCCTTGTATACGGCCACGCAGGTATCGAGGATAGGGTCGAGTTTATCGCGTTCGGCATCGCCGAGGAACAACTCGACCACTTGTTGAACTTGTTCTGCCGAATAGACCTGGGCATTGTCGAGCGACGTCTTTAAATCATTCAGCTTATTTGGATCGGTTTCTTCACTGAGCAGGGTTGTTCGGTAGTAATCCTGGAAGGCATAGGTGATCGCCTCGCTATTGTTCTGGAAGTCGAGGACAAAACAGTCGTGTTTCTGGGGATGGGCGCGATTGAGCCTTGACAGGGTTTGGACCGCCTTGATTCCCGCCAGCGGTTTGTCCACGTACATAGTGTGTAAAAGAGGCTCGTCGTAGCCGGTCTGGAACTTGTCGGCGCAAATGAGAAAACGATAGGGATCGGTCTGAACCTTCTCGGCGATGTCGCCGCTGGAAAATCCGTTGAGCGACGCCTCGCTGACCTTGCCCCCCTTGTATTCATGTTCCCCGGAAAAAGCCACGATGGCCTGAAAGGGGCTTTTGCGCTCGACGAGATAGTCTTTCACGGCGTGATAGTACTGGATGGCCCGTTCGATTCCGCTGGTCACGATCATGGCCCGCGCCTGCCCGCCTATTTTTACCGCCGTCAGTACCTGATTATGGAAGTGGTCCACCATGATCTCGGCCTTGAGCCGGATGGCGTGATGGTGGCTCTCTACGTACCGGCGCAGTTTTTTTCGCGCCTTTTTGGTGTCGTAGGCCGGATCGTCCTCGATCGTTTTGATCAGCTTGTAGTAGCTGTCGACGGGGGTGTAGCTCTTGAGCACGTCGAGGATAAACCGCTCTTCAATGGCCTGTTTCATGGTGTAGCCGTGGAAGGGACGGTGTTTGACCTTGCCCTCCGAGTCAGGCGGCAGGGGTATGCCGAACATCTCCAGCGTCTTGTTCTTGGGCGTGGCGGTGAAGGCGAAGTAGCTGGCGTTGGTCAGCATCTTGCGGGCCGCCATACGCTTTTCCAAAGCCTCGTTTATCGTATCTTCGGGATCAGTCTCCGTATCCGACCCGTTCGCCGGATCTCCCAGAGCCTTGCTCATGGCCGCCGATGTTTTGCCGCCCTGGCTGGAATGGGCCTCATCGATAACGATGGCAAAGGTCTTGCCGGCTTCGGCGGCGATCTCATTAAGAATGAAGGGAAACTTCTGGACCGTCGAAACAATGATCTTCTTGCCCTGTTCGATGAACTTGCGCAGATCACCTGAATTTTCGGCATGGCCGACCGTCGATCGGACCTGCATAAACTGCTTGATCGTGTTCTGGATCTGGTCGTCCAGTATCCGCCGGTCCGTAACCACGATGACGGAATCGAAAACCTCCTTACCCGCCCGTTTGACGCCGATAAGCTGATGGGCCAGCCAGGCGATAGAATTTGATTTGCCGCTTCCTGCCGAGTGTTGAATCAGACACCTCCGGCCCACGCCGTGTTCCTGCACATGGGCCAGGGTTTTCCGAACCACGTCGAGCTGGTGATAACGGGGGAATATCTGGATTCGCTTCTTCCTGGTGGTCTTCTTGGATTTGATCTCGATAATCTGAGCGTAATTTTCCAGGATATTGGTCAGCCCCGCCGGTGTGAGCACTTCTTTCCAAAGATAGTCCGTCTTGAGCCCCAGGGAATTGGGCGGATTGCCCGCACCGTCTTTATACCCCTTGTTGAAGGGTAAAAACCACGAGGCCTTGCCCTTCAGTTCGGTGCACATGCGCACCTCGCTGTCATCGACGGCAAAGTGCACCACGCAACGACCGAAGCCAAAGAGCTTCTCGCGCGGGTTGCGGTCCCGGCGGTATTGTTCGATGGCATCTTCCACGGTCTGTTTGGTCAGGCTGTTCTTCAACTCAAAGGTGGCAATCGGCAGACCGTTAATAAACAAACACAGGTCAAGGGAGCGGCGCGTTTCATCCAGGCTGTAAGCAAGCTGGCGGGTGACGGAGAAGCGGTTTTGGGCATGAAGCCTGGCCGCCTTGACGTTGCCCTCCGAGGGCGTTCCGTAAAAGAGATCAAAATGGCCGGCTGGATGATAGTCAATGCCCTTGCGCAGGACGTCGATGACGCCACGTTTGCCGATTTCTGACGAGAGGCGGGAAAAAAATTTGAGGCGGTTGATGTCTTTGGGATCATCGGTCAAGGCCATTTTTTTGAAGGCTTCCGGCTGGGTGGCGCGCAGAAACGCGAAGAGCTTCACCACATCCAGGGCGTGAGCGCGGTCGAAGTCCTTCGGCCTGCCCGCCACATATCCCGTTCCGCCATAAACAGCAGGCGGCGCCGACACGGCATCAGGGATATCATCTAAGCCGTCCGTGCCGGTCATGTGGCGCATGATGATGGTTTCGAGCCCTTTTTCGCTGGTGTCGGTGGTCATTCGGCAACCTCTTCGTCTGGTAGATCGATTTCATCATGGAATTCCCCAGTTTCAGGTGCAGCTTCCTCGGGCAACTTCGAAGCGACATCTCTTACATCAAGCTTACCGGTAACGACATCGGCGACGAGACGGATGCGGTATTCTCGGAGGAGGTCGATTTCACGTTCGAGGCGGGAGATTGCGGTGTCGTAAGTCAGAAAGTCCGAATCTAGAACTTTACAGATAGCGTCTTGTTCATGCCTTGGTGGGACCAGAACGGCAAGTGATTTAATTTCACTGATGTTGATACGTTTGAACGTCGAACCAACGAGCAGCAACTCCAGTTGGCGATTCATGAAAGGGCTGTGAAGCAGATAGTTCAGAAAACGCTGATTCTGGAAATCTGAGCGAATCAGGCATACATCTTGTCCCATCGCAAAGTCGATGTTAGTTTCCACCAGAGCGCAAGCACCTACGCTAACATTTCGACAGTAGATCAAATCGCCGCTCTTTGGTTTTCTATCGCCCTCGATAAGAAGCCGATACCACTCAGCTCTTGTTCGCTTGCAACTACTTAGATCTAACGAGAAGGATTGCACTTCGACAACACTAGCTAGCGGTAAGCCGTCTTCAACGAACGGTACTGTAAGGTGCTTGCAGTCAGTTACCTTCCAGTAGCGCCGGAGTGAACAGAAGTCCCAGTGTGCCGGAATATCGCCGAGCCAGGGGATACCCGATGGTTTGAGGGGGACGGATGCGTCAAGGCCGCGGGTGACGGCGCGTTGAATGATAGCCTGCTTCTGTTCGTTAAGCAGCGCTATCACCTTCCGCTTCGCCCGAATCGCCCGCTCTGAGCGACTGTTCACCCAGTCCAAAAACCGCACAATCGCCGCCTGCTCTTCCACCGGGGGTTCTGGAGAATAGATCATCTTGAAGTGTTCGGGCCGAAGACTCCACATATCTGAGGTGATCCCATAGGACCAACGCTCCGCTTCCTTGGCAAATTGCGGGGTGCGGTAGAGATGATGAAAATAGCGCGGCAGGTTTTTGGGCGTGCGCATACACATGACGATATAGGCAGGGCTAATAATGCCACGAAAATTCGAGACGCCGATTGCTCCCTGCCATGCACGCATTTTGTTATAGGCGATATCGCTGGGCTTCACAAGCTTATAAGCCGATCTGTCCAAGTTAGAGCTGTCTTTTTTGGAACTACCTGCAAGCAGCGTCTTTTGTAGAACAATGCCGCGCGTGATCGTGACTGATAACATTTCCTCATTAGAATGATTTCGATCCTTCACCTCAGAAAAAAGCGCACGGTTTGGCAAGACAGCCCAGTGCTGGGGCACATCGCCAAACCAGGTTTGGGATGAATGTTTGTATTCTGAATACGGCTTTAATTGGGCAATCATGGATTGCCCTCTTTTTTTCGTGTCTTGACCGGTTTTCCCTCATCCTCCGCCGGTGCGTTAAGGGCGTAAAATTCATGCAGTTTGGCGGCAAGCAGCTTCTTGTCGGGCAGTTGGGTCTGGTATTCGGCGATAAGGGCCGGGGAAAGGGATCTGCTGAGGGCGTATTCGACCACTTCACTGTCTTTTGAGGCGCACAGGAGCACGCCCATAGACGGGTTTTCGTGGGCCTTGCGATGGTCACGGTCGAGGGCTTCGAGATAAAACTCCAGCTTGCCCAGATATTCCGGCTCAAAGCGGCCCACCTTCAATTCGATGGCCACCAGGCAATTGAGTCCTCGATGAAAAAAGAGCAGATCGAGAGCGAAGTCCCGGCCGCCGACCTGGACCGGATATTCCGATCCGACAAAACAGAAGTCGCGACCGAGTTCAATAAGAAAGTCCTTAAGCCGTGCTAAGAGACCGCGATGAAGATCGTCTTCGGTGTGGGGCGCCGGCAAGTCCAGAAATTCAAGAAAGTAGGAATCTTTAAATACGCTATTCGCCGCTTCGCCGTGAATTTGTCTCACCACTGGTGACACTTTTGGCGGATGCAAAACGGTGTGTTCAAAAAGGGCCTGACGGAATTGCTTTTCCAGTTCTCGTTTGCTCCAGCGCTCCCGAATGGCCATACGGAGGTAAAACTCCCTTTCTTCCGGTCGCTTAGACTGGGTAAGGATGATGAGGTTGTGGGTCCACGGCAATTGTGTCACCAGTGGGGTCACTTTCTTATTGCCCGTATAGGTCTCATAGAACTGGCGCATGCGAAAAAGGTTCCGCCGTGTGAATCCGCGCAGTCCGGGCAGTATTTGCGCCAGATGCCGCGCCAGTTGGTCAACAACGCCTTCGCCCCATTCAGCGGTTTCGAGCTTTTCACTGATATATCTGCCCACCTGCCAATACAAACCGACGAGTTCCGTATTGACCGCCTGATAGGCGCGGGCACGGGCCTCCCGGATGAGACCGACAACTTCCGCAAAGGCGGCCTCGAGTGGTATGGCTGCCGTTTGCTTCGCGGGGGTCAGCTTCGTCTTCGGTGCGACTTTCCTTGTCTTCACACGTTCCCTCCTTTCAGCAGATCATCCAGTAACCCCTCGGCCTCCTGTTCGATAGCCAGGATGTCGGCACGAATCTCTTCGAGGGTACGCAGCGGCTGGGGTTTGTAGAAATGGCGGGTAAAGCTGATCTCATAACCGATCTTCGTGGCTTCTTTCCTGATCCAGACGTCGGGCGTGTAGGGGAGCACCTCGCGGCGGATGAAGGCTTCAATGCCCCCTTCTTCAAGGAGCGGCACCTGTTCGGTGTCCCTCAGGTCGGAATCCGGCTCGTATTCAACAACAGCGGTCAGGCCGTCTACGATCGCCTCGTAGAGGCCATACATTGGGTCGGCCTTGACCTTTTTGGGCTTGTGTATCTTGGCAATCACCGGCGGCGCCGTTTCTACACGCCAACTGACGGCTTTCAATATTTGCTTCAGGTCGGATGCGGAAAGCTTGAGGCCTGCCGTCTTGAGCGCCCCATCCACACGATTGCGGAAAATATTGTGATCTTCATACAAACTATCACCGAGGGTTTTACGCAGTCGCCCGGCGCAATCGACAAGTCGGCCGTCACGCTCCCAGGTTTTGGGGTCAAGAAGCTTCTTTTTCTTCTTCTCGGGCAAACCCTTCTTAATACTGCCGCCCTCATCTTCGTCGTTTTCATCCTCGCTGCCCCATTCGTCCAGGCGCTTCTCCAGGGCGGAATGGATTTGGCAAATTCCGTAAAAAGACCGTCGCCAAATTCATCATAAAACATGGCGCGCAGGTCTTCATCCCCTGAAGCAAAACGTAGCGTTTCGATAGCTTTAAGGGAAAGCCTGCTGTGCAGGCGTAAGGGGCGCTCAACCGTCACCTTCCAGTAACCGAAGGCCTCGTTGGGGAAAATCTTCGACTCCGGCGTTTCCGTAAAGGCCAGGAACGCTTGGCTGATGCGCTCGATGTCCTCGGGTGAAAGCTCGCAGTTCTTTTTACCGAGATTCTTGCGTAGCGGCTTGAACCACTGGGTGGCGTCGATGAGCTGCACCTTGCCTTTTCGGTGGGCCGGCTTTTTGTTGGACAGCACCCAGACATAGGTGGCGATGCCCGTGTTGTAGAAGAGGTTAAGCGGCAAGGCAACGATGGCTTCGAGCCAATCGTTTTCGATGAGCCAGCGGCGGATGTTGCTCTCACCCTGGCCCGCGTCGCCGGTAAAGAGCGATGATCCGTTATGAACCTCGGCGATGCGACTGCCCAGCGTCGATGTTCCGTTCATTTTCGAGGCCATGTTGGCCAGAAAGAGCATCTGGCCGTCGCTGGAACGGGTGACCAGCGAAAGCTCTTCACCTTTATGCATGACCTTGAAACGGGGGTCGCGCATGCCGTCCTTGCCGCCCATCAGTTCGAGATCCTTCTTCCAGCTTTTTCCATAGGGCGGATTGGAAAGCATGAAGTCAAATTCCTGAGCCGGAAAGGCATCGTTCCAAAGGGTGGAATATTCCGCACCGCCATAGATATATTCTGCGTTCTCGCCTTCGCCCTTGAGCAGCATGTCGGCCTTGCAGACGGCGTAGGTTTCGGGGTTGATCTCCTGGCCGTAGAGGCGGCTGTTGATCTGGAGACCATGTTTTTCGGCAATCGCTGCCAGCGTCTCCTCCGCTACGGTCAGCATGCCGCCCGTTCCACAAGCACAGTCGTAAATGAGATACAAACCCGATTTAAGCTGGGTCTCTATCGGTAGAAACACTAAATTCGCCATCAGGCGCACGGCATCGCGCGGCGTCCAGTGTTCGCCTGCCTCCTCATTGTTATCTTCGTTGAACTTGCGGACCAGTTCCTCAAAAATCGTCCCCATGGCATGGTTGTCGATAGCGGCCGGGGACAAATCAATTTCAGGATCGAGAAACTTATCGATCAACGTTCCCAAGGCGTCGGCTTTGGACAGGGTCGGAATCTGGTTGCGAAACTTGAAGTTTTCAAGGATGTCCTGGACATTGGGAGAAAACCCATTGAGATAGTCTTCGAAATCCTGAAGGAGTTGCTGCCGGCTTCCGCGGGATTTCAGGTCCCGGAGAGTAAAACGCGAGGTATTGAAAAAGGCCTGGCCCGCGGCGGCTTCAAGGGCCGTGCGCTGCTCGGTGATGCTCGCCTCATCAAGCATCTTTTTCGCGTCGAGTACCGCCTGTTTGGTTGGCTCCAGTACTGCATCCATGCGCCGGATGACGCACATCGGCAAGATAACATCCGGGTATTTACCCCGCTTAAAGAGGTCGCGCAATACATCGTCAGCGATCCCCCAGATAAATGAGATAATTTTGTTGTGCGTAGCTTGATCCATTATCACTTTCGATCCATTTCAGACTTATCCGACTCAGGTAGTATCAAGGGGTCTCAAAGGTCGAGTGTCGGTTTGGGACTGCCATAGGCCGCAGCCGGGTCCCGTAGTAATCTCTTCCCGGCTTGGCCGGTTTTGCGCCTATTCGGCATTGGCTTTTCCCTGGCTCCCACCGTCATCCTCTTTGATTGCATGGTTTAACAGTTCGCTGCTTTTAGTAACTAAAGAATAGAATTCTACGCAAAATGGATAGAATTTCTTAAAAAACACGCCTTGGACCCGGACCAATTGAGGTTTTATTAACATGTTTTGTATATCCAAAATCTTGGTTCCGGCTGGTCCGGGTTGGGATGAATAAAATAAAAACATATCCATCACTTAAAGTCAATTCAATAAGGAAATTAAAATAACTTCCATTTTTCAGGGAGTTGGCTCAGCCCCCAATAAACCCCGAGGATGGCACCGACCACCACCCCGGACGTATTCCTGACAGGTTTTCATTAACCGCTTCGACTCTTCAATGCCTCCGGATTAAGGCAATTGGGAGGTAGTTCTCCACGGAGACCGGCCAGAAGGTTTTCGGCGGCCATCATGGCCATCTTTTCCCGGGTCTTGACACTGGCGCTGCCGATATGGGGAGTAATAATGACATTGCTTAAGGTGAGCAGGAGATCATCCGGGGGGATCGGTTCTACGGCGGTTACGTCCAGTCCGGCGGCAAATATCCGTCCGGATTTGAGGGCTGCATAAAGGGCCGGTTGATCCACGAGGCCTCCCCGGGCCGTGTTGATGAAGACAGCGGTTTTTTTCATAAGCTGAAATTCGTCCCGGCCTATGAGTTTCTCGGTGGAGAGCGTCAAAGGGAGGTGAAGGCTGATAAAATCGGCAGAGGACAATAGATCCTTCAGATCGGCTGCATACTCGGCCCCCAATTCCTTTTCCAGTGATTCGCTTTTTCTGTTCGGCCCATGATAGAGAATTTGCATGCCGAACCCCCGGGCCCTCCTGGCCATCTCAACCCCGATACGGCCCAGACCGATGATACCCAGGGTGGCCCCGTGGACATCCTGCCCCAGGAAAACCATGGGGCTCCAGGTCTTCCAGCGCCCTTGCAAGGTGTATTCGTGGGCCTCGACCACCCTCCTCGCCGAGGCCAGCAGCAGGGCAAAGGCCAGGTCGGCCGTGGTTTCCGTGAGCACGCCAGGTGTGTTGCCCACAACGATCCCCCGGGCTGTAGCCGTGGGAAGGTCGATGTTGTCGTAGCCTACGGCCATGTTGCTGACAACTTTCAAACGGGGCGCCTTTTCCAGGACGGCGGCGTCTATCCGGTCGGTCAGCAGGGTCAGGAGACCATCGGCCGAACGGGCCTTCTCCTGCAGGGTTGGGTAGGGCGGTGGTAATTCCCCGTCCCAGACCTCCATCTCTGTGCTCTCAGCAATCAGGTCCAGGGTCTTACGGGCAATCCGGCGGGTTATAAATATTTTTGGTTTGGTCATATGAATCCTCGATTATTAACGGCCCTCCAGGGCTTGTGTCCCGGCTTTAACGATTTTGGCCAGTTCGACGGACACGGTCGACCAGGTCCCGAACCGATTGAACGCCGTAGTCGTCTTCCAGGGTCATATGCCGGATGTTCTTTTCAAAACCGCCCTTGCCTTCGCGGCTGGAATAGGCCCCGGCCCCCAATTGAAACAAACGGCCTTTCGGTTCAGAGGGCTGTCAGCAGCCTGGCGGTTTCCTGAGCGTTTTTAAGAGCCGGATATTGATTTCATCCCAATGGTCTTCTCCCTTTTTCCCTTTGGGGGTTTCCAGAATAAAAGGGAGGCCGTCCAGGCGGGGATCGTTCAGAAGCCGTTGGAAGGTTTTTATGTTCACCCGGCCCTGGCCGATCTGTTCATGACGATCCACCCTGGAGCCTAAAGGGGTCTTGGAGTCATTGATATGGAGACATTTGAGGCGGTCCAGGCCGATCAGTCTTTGAAAGGAATCCAAAAAATCCTCATACCCTTCAAGAGAAACGATGTCATAGCCGCCGGCCAAAACATGGCAGGTGTCCAGACAGACCCCCAGCCTTTCCGGGTTGCGGCTTCGGGCCATAATATCCCTTAATTGTTCCAGACGGCAACCCAGTTGACTTCCGGCCCCGGGCATGGTTTCCAAAAGGATTTTTGTGTCAGGAACCCCGGCCCTGGCCAGGGCCCGGTCGATCCCTTTGGCGATCCGCTCGATACCTTTCTTTTCCCCGGCTTCTCGATGACTTCCGGGGTGGAGGATAAGATACTCGATTCCCAGACGGGCGGCGCGCACCAGCTCCAGGGCCAGGGTCAGGATGGATTTATCCCTCAGATTTTTGTCGGGGGAGGCCGGATTTAAGAGGTAAGAGGCATGGGCCACCACCGGGGCGATGCCGGTCCGTTTCTGCTCTGTCCTGAAGCGCACGACTTCCTCCAGGGATAAATCGGGTGCCTGCCACTGGACACTGGGTTTGACAAAAATTTGAAGGCATTCCCCGCCGACGATCTCAATGCGTTGAAAGGCCTTTTCCAGACCTCCGGCAACGGACATATGGGCGCCGATCCAATTCATGGAATTCTCCCGATTTCAGGCCTCAAAAAAGGCAGCAAAGATATAATGGCCACTGACCCACACGGACCAGCACAGACTTGTTTATAAGCCCATGGAGCCCCTTGCAAATGTCTAAGTTCGGTAAAAATAGGTCGGGCATCCTGCCTGACAATAGTCGGATCGGCCGAAGGCCGATTGTGTTGAACCCATTAGATAGTCAGCCGGGACGGCTGACCTATTGGGTGTTAATTTTGCATGATTAAGACTTTTGAAAGAACCTCCATGGTATAGGAAAATCCTTTTTGGAAACAGATCAGTGCAGAATACTCTGAATGCGGATTGCGGATTTAAACCCATTCCGAAATCCAAAATCCAAAAAGAATAGGGATCTGCGGGTATCGGCGAAAATCTGCGTCCTAATTTCATCAACTTTTATAGGCCATTCCGATCAGCGGATAAACGACCATCCCGGAGAGGACCGCAATGTCCTCGGCCGAGAGATATTGAGAGATGCTGGCATCAAAGAGGAGATTGCCGTCAGGGGGGAATTCGTCATCTCCGGCCCACAGGACCAGACAGACCGGGATGTAGGGGAAGACCTTGAAGAGAAGAGAAGCATCGCCTTCGCTGCCTTTAGCCCCGCCCATCTTTATCCCTAATTCGATCAAAAGTTCCGGCCGATCTCCAAAGGTTTTGACCAGGGGCTCCTTGGCCCTTTTGACAAAGGCCGAATAATAAAATTCCCCGGAAGGAATTTCCCGGAAAGTGATCCAGGTTTGGGTCAAAGGGGCGCCCTTGGCCTGGATCAGATAATGCATGATCAGTCCCTGTTCCTGCAAGGAAAATTCTTTGGCCCCTTCCGGGACGGCGATTTTTCCTTCCGGCCAGTTGATGGTAATCCTCCGGTTAAGAACAGGCAGTCCGATAGTCCCGCCGGTCGGATCTGGCAGGTATTCGGCCCCGCAGTTTAAGGCCAGGCTTCGAGGGTCTTTTTTCCTGAATTCCTCCTGGGCGATAGTCAGGGTGTTTTTATAATCATCTATTCGGGGCATTTGGGTTCCTTTTGCTCACAATAAGCGCAAAGGGTCTTGTCCTTGAGATCGATCAGCCGAAATCCCCGGGCACAGATCTGGTCCCTGATCCGGTCGGCCTCGGCATATTCTTTGCGCTCCCTGGCCTTTTCCCGCTGGTCCAGCAGGTCCTGGACTTCGGCCGGCAGGGCCGGGTCCGGGAAATCCAATATCTGCAGTACCGAATCGACTTTCTTGAGGACCTGATCCAGTTCCATAAACTGGGCATGGGAGATCTTTTGGTCTATCAGCATCGGATTAATGGTCCTGACCAATTTAAAAAGGGCCGACAGGGCCGAAGAAATGTTCAGGTCGTCATCCAGGGCTTCTTTAAAACCGGTCTTGAAATGATAAACAGCTTCGGTCACCTCAGGAATGTCGACCGGACCGGTTTTGCTGGTATAAAGCTTGTGGATGAATTCATCTAATCGTCTTAAGGTCCGGCGGCCGGCCTCTAAAGCCTTTAGGGTAAAACGGAGCGCTTTCCGGTAATGGGTGGCCAGCAGGAAGTAGCGCACCTCCCGGCCGCTGAATCCCTGATTCAGCAGATCCCGCAGGGTAAGGATGTTCCCCCCGGCGTAGGACATTTTTTTGCGGTCCACCATGACCAGTTCACTATGCAGCCAGTAGTTGACGAATTTTTTTCCCGTGGCCGCCTCACTGATGGCGATCTCGTTTTCATGGTGGGGGAAAATCAGATCTACGCCGCTGGTGTGGATGTCAAAGGTCTCGCCCAGATATTTTAAGGCCATGGCCGAGCATTCCACATGCCAGCCGGGACGGACGTTTCCCCATTCGGTTACAAAATAAATGCCTTTCTTCAGTTCAGCCAGATTGGAGCGTTTGAGCAGGGTAAAATCCTGGGGGTTGTCCTTTTCGTATTCATCCAGGTCCACGGTCTTTCCCAACTGGATCTTTTTTAAATCCACCCGGGAAAGCTTGCCGTAGCCCTTAAACCGGGAGATGTCGAAATACAGGGAATGCATTTTTTCATAGGCGAAGCCTTTTTTAAGCAGGTTCCGTCCCAATTCGATCATATCCTCCACATGTTCGCTGGCCTTGGGATAATAGGCGGCCCGTTTGATGCGCAGGGCGTCAATATCCTTCAGGAACTCCTCGATATAGTTTTGGGTGAATTCGCTCAGGGGGATTCCTTTGGCCTCGGCACCCTGAATAGTCCGATCGTGCAGATCGGTGATATTCATGATATGCAGGACCTCAAAGCCTTTAAACTCCAGGTAGCGGCGGAGCAAATCGGCAACTACAAACCGGCGGCCTACCCCTACATGGATCAGGTCATGGACTGTGGGGCCGCAGGTGTAGATGGAAACCCGGCCTTCGGTCAGTGGCTGGAAGCTTTCCTTCTCACGGGTCAGGGTATTGTAGAAAACCAGGCCGTTTTTTTCCTTTTCGGTAAACAAAGTGGTGCTCAGATATCTTTCTCCGCTGTCCGGGCAGATGACCACCGCCAGACCTTTTTTTAATGGCTGGACCTTTTTCAGGGCCACAGCCATGGCCGCCCCGGAACTCATGCCAACCAAAAGCCCCTCTTCGCGGGCCATCTTCCGGGCCGTTTCAAAGGCCTCTTCATCCTCGATATTGACCACTTCATCCAGGATACTCTTGTCGTAAATGCCCGGCTTGTACGATTCCTTCATATTTTTCAAACCCTGGATCTTGTGACCCAGATAGGGCTCGACCCCGATAATTTTGATGGCCGGGTTGAATTCCTTCAGCCGTTTGGTGATGCCCATCAGGGTGCCGGTCGTTCCCATAGTGGCCACGACCATAGTCACCTTACCTTTGGTCTGCTGCCAGATCTCCACGGCCGTGCCGTGATAATGGGCGGCAATGTTGTCTTCGTTATTGAACTGATCGAGTAAAAAATATTTTTCCGGGTGCTCCCGGGCCATTTGATAGACCTTCTCAATAGAGCCGTCGGTGCCCTGAAGGGCCGGGGTCAGCAAGAGCTTGGCCCCGTAAGCCTTGAGTATTTTCTGCCGTTCGATACTGGCCGATTCGGGCATGGCCAGGATCAGGGGATATCCTTTGACGGCCGCCACCATGGCAAGGCCGATGCCGGTATTGCCTGAAGTGGCTTCAATAATGGTCTTTTCCCTGGTCAAATTCCCGCTTTTTTCTGCGGCTTCGATCATAGACAAACCGATTCGATCTTTAACCGACCCCCCTGGGTTAAAGGATTCTATTTTGGCCCAGAGGCCAACTTTTTTATTGGGATTCAAGCGGTTCAATCGAACCAGGGGGGTGTTGCCGATCAGTTTTAATATGTCGTCATAGGCCTGTTGCATCATTTTAATCACTTCTTTCCGGTGCCTTTCTTTTTGTTGATTCTTTCATACAAGGCGATCTGCTCAGCTATGGATAATTTTTTAGGGGCCGGGGCGCCCTTTTCGGTTTTCCGGCACAACCGGCAGCGGTCCTTTGAGCAGCCCTGACAAAAACGACAGTCCGGACAGGGGCGCCTTCTTCCCGAAAAACAAGGTTCACGGTTCAGGGTATAAGGTCTACGGCTTGAGGAATTATTCGTTTTTCCTTTGCACCCTGCACCTTGTACCTTGCACCTTGTACCCTGCACCTGTTTTTATTCCACCGTCACACTCTTGGCTAAATTTCGCGGCTGATCCACATCGGTACCCCGGAGGACGGCAATGTGATAGGCCAGCAGTTGCAGGGGGACGGCGTATAAAATCGGTGAAAGCCCCCAGCCAGCCTTTGGAAGCCGGAGCCAGTCCTGGACCTTGGATTCGGCCGCGGTCCCTTTCTTTTCATCGGTCAGGCCGATAATAATCCCGCCCCGGGCCCGTACTTCTTCTATGTTGCTGAAAACCTTTTCCAGGATTTCGTTTTGGGGGGCCAAAAAAACCGTGGGCATCTTCTCGTCGATCAGGGCAATGGGGCCGTGCTTCATCTCACCGGCCGGGTATCCTTCGGCATGGATATAAGAGATCTCCTTCAATTTCAAGGCCCCTTCCAGGGCGATGGGATAATGGATGCCCCGTCCCAGGAATAAGAAATCCTGGGCCTGGAAATAACGCTGGGCAATGGCCTGGATCCGGGCTTCTTCTTCCAGGATCTGTTCTATCCCGTGGGGGATGCGCAGGAGTTCCTGAATCATGGCCAACCGATCTTTCCGGGCGATCCTCTTCAAGGTTTGTCCCAGAAATAAGGTTAACAGATACAAGGCTACCAGTTGGGTGGTAAAGGCCTTGGTCGAGGCCACCCCGATTTCCGGCCCGGCATGGGTGTAGATAACACCGTCGGCCTCCCGGGCAATGCTGCTTCCGACGACATTGCAGATAGCCAGGACCCGGGCTTTTTTCTTTTTACCTTCCCGCAAGGCTGCCAGGGTGTCGGCTGTTTCTCCGGATTGGGAAATCAAAATAAGCAGGGTTCTGGGATGGATAATCGGATTCCGATAGCGGTATTCGGAAGCATAATCCACGGCTGTGGGGATACGGCAATATTGTTCCAAAAGAAACTTGCCGATCAGGGCCGCATGCCAGGAGGTCCCGCAGGCCACAATGCTGATCTGGTCGATTTCTTGTAATTCCCCGGCGGTCAGACCTATTTCCGGCAGAAGGGCCTCTCCTTTTTCCGGTGAAACCCGTCCCCGGAAGGTATCGATGATGGCCTGCGGTTGTTCAAAAATCTCTTTTTGCATAAAATGCTTATAACCGGCCTTCTCGGCCATCACCGGGCTCCAGGAGATCTTTTGAATCTCCTTTTTAACCTTTCCTTTTTTCAGGGACAGGACCCGGGGGAAAGGCTGCTCGATGACAGCCATTTCTCCGTCTTCGAGATAAATAACCTGGTTGGTATGGTGGAGGAAAGCCAGGACATCGGAGGCGATAAAAAACTCCCCCTCCCCGATCCCCAAAATCAGAGGGCATTCTTTCCGAACGGCCACGATACGATCCGGGTCCTGGGAGTCGAGTATGACCAGGGCATAAGATCCCCGGATTTTTTCCAGGGCCAGTTGAACGGCCTCAACCAGGTCCCGGCCTTTTAAATATTTGTCAATCAGGTGGGCGACGATCTCGGAATCCGTTTCCGATAAAAAGATATGGCCTTCGGCCGCCAGTTGTTTTTTGAGTTCTAAATAATTTTCGATAATGCCGTTATGGACCAGGGCGACCCGACCGACTACATGGGGATGGGCATTGGTTTCCGAAGGCCGGCCGTGGGTGGCCCAGCGGGTATGACCGATCCCTATCCGGCCGGCTATTGGATTTTGGGAAAGCAACCGGCCCAACTCGCTTAATTTTCCCTGGCTGCGGCGCACATCAAAATGGTGATCCTGAATCAGGGCAATACCGGCCGAATCATACCCCCGGTATTCCAATCTTTTTAATCCCTCGAAAATGACCTCGACGGGATTTTGAGGGCCAAGATACCCGATTATGCCGCACATGATTCTATTTCCTTTCTACTTCAAGACCTGGTTTTTGATCCAAGAGAAGGGGGGAATAATTACCTCGTCCTTCAACGTCGAGTCCTCTATGACCGCATGGGACTGAATTTCACAACGGGAACCGACCCGGGTTTTCCCCCGAAGGCTGGTGAAAGGGCCGATGACCGTATCCGGACCAATCCGGACCGACCCCTCGATATAGGTGGTCAGCGGATCAATGATGGTGATTCCCTTTTGCATCCAATCCTTATTGATTCTTAGCCGCAACACCTGGGCGGATCGGGCCAGTTCAGCCCGGTCATTGATTCCCAGGACCTCCTCTGACCGGGAGTGAAAGTGCACGGCCACCGGTAATCTCTTTTCCCGGGCCATTTGGACCAGATCGGTCAGATAATATTCCTTTTGCCGGTTTTCCCGGGTTAACCTGGAAAGGGAGGAATAAAGAAATCCGGCATCAAAAGCATAAAGACCGGTGTTAATTTCCCGGATAAGGCG
>JACRBX010000197.1 GCA_016219225.1 Deltaproteobacteria bacterium | reverse complement strand
TTGACAGGCGTTTGAGAATCTCAGCGTTTAACACCTTCCATGGAAGGTCAAGAAAATTCCCGGCGGCGTCCGTCTCTCCCACCTAACCGCTCAGGCAGGTCCAGCGGCGCAGAAGGGTTTAACTTCCATGGCCTCCGTGATATATTTGTTATTGCATAAAACTCCCGACTCAAATATAAATGAAGGCTCCAACAACCACTTGACATGGAGGGTATTATGTCCGGAGGGCTGGCTTTCAGGAAAGATTGTGAGGAGTGCGGGCACAGTTTTTTGACCCCGGACCGGAAGGCAAGAATGTGCCCGCGCTGTACCGGAAAGGGACGGAAAAAGGAGCACCCTTCAAAGATCGAAGCTTCCGCCAAAATAACTGACGAGAAGCCGTCGTCAAGGGCTCCGGCCCACAAACCCTTTCCTCGGGATTCAAAAAAAGTTGAAATCCCCCAGGAAGTTGGAAGTGCACCGCCTGAATCTAAGGCAATTGCGGAAGGCATCGGTAAATCGGAACACGGCCAAACGCCCACGGACCAGAGGTCCAAGGCAAAGCCGGAGATCGTGCTGACCGAAGAACAGACCCAGGAGATCATCAGACGATATCAAGCCTATGTTGAGATCATGGAACGCCCTCCCAGGGGAAGGCGGAAGACAATCGCCGCCGAAATGGGACTCCCTTATCGGGCCGTTGTCATGGCTCTACGAACCTGGATCCAGGCTCACCAAAAGGATTTGAGCCGGGAAGACCGCTTCTCGGTGGAAAAAGCCTATTTCTCATTCATGGGAAAAGAAACCTCCTTCGCCCGGATCAAAGAACGAATCGGCCAAGTGACCGGATTAAATCCCTGGCCGATCTCCCGCTATATCGATACACTCCACGACGGTGAGGAAAAGCTGAAGGAGGTCCCGGATGTCCCATCGGAGCAAAAAGCTCTTATCCTGGCTGGATATAACGATTACTTGGCCGGCTCCGCCCCGCCGGGACCATTCCTCCATGCGCTGATTGCCGAAAAAACTGGAGTCGGCCCCAGGCAAGTATACAAGGTCCTGCTTGCCTACCGTCTTGGCCGTTTCCGGGAGAAGTGGGGTTAAAATGAAAGAAAAGGAAGCATTACGGATAGTTCAACCCGAGGATATTCGACGAATCCGGGTTATAAACCATGTCAGCCAGGGCGTTTTTGCAGCCATTCTTGGAATAGGTAAGACAAGGGTCCAACAGTGGGAACAAGGGCAGAAAAGGCCCGGCGTGCCGGCCCAAAGGCTCCTCGATTTAATTGATCGTAAAAGATTAGAAGCCCTTGGCTAAAACGGCCGGAATTATCCTTCCTGCTGGTTTAGACAACAGGCAGCAAAATTGCCTTCATTTTCGTTACACGGACCTGTCCCAAGACCACCACGCCGCATGACCTGAATTATTGCCTGGAGAGCGCAACATGAAGATTTTAAAAATTCACACATTGGAAAAGGGCTGGTGTGACAAAGATTATGTCATGCTTCACGGAATGTTTCCAGGATTTCAGCCGGGATAACGGTAGGGGGAGTAATCAATAAGATCGAGAACTTCAAAGACCTTAATCAGTTGTTTTCATTCTGTCTTGATAGACAAGATTAATCTTCCTAAACTCCTTCCCGGAAAAAGCAAGTTTTTATTACCAATCCGCATTGTCTTGCGGAATAGTTTTGACTTTTCTGCAAGTCTTTGCTAAAAAGGCGACATGAAAAGGTACTTATACGATCAGATCCTAAAAGATCTTAAAAAGAAGATGGTCATCATAACCGGCCCTCGTCAGGTGGGAAAGACCTATCTGTCAAAGGAAATCATGAAAGAATTCCCGTCCGCACAGTATCTTAACCACGACAACGAAGATGACCGCCGGATCATCCGCCGCCGTTCCTGGCGGCTGAATGCCGGACTCCTTGCCTTTGACGAAATCCACAAGATGAAGAACTGGAAGGGTTTTCTAAAAGGTACCTTTGACTCCCGGCCTGAAGGGCAGGCAATCCTGGTAACAGGTAGTTCCAGATTGGAAACTTATCGCCAGACTGGAGAATCCCTTGCAGGCAGATATCTTCACCTGAGACTTCTGCCCTTATCTGTGAAGGAATTGTCTCAGGAATTGACACCCTTTGATGCAGTAGAGAAGCTCAACCGTTTCGGCGGGTTTCCAGAGCCTTTTTTGTCTGCCTCTGAAGAGGATGCTTCACGGTGGAGGAATCAATATTATACCGACCTGCTCCGGGAAGATATTGTTGAATTCAGCAGGATTCAGGAGATTAAGGCGATGCGGGGGCTTGTAGAGTTGCTGCGCCATCGAGTGGGATCTTCCATATCCTATATGTCGCTTGCAGAGGATCTCCAGATTTCCCCCAATACAGTCAAAAGATACATCTCTATTCTTGAAAGCCTCTACATCATATTCCTGATCCGGCCATTTCACAAAAACATCGCCCGCTCAATCCTGCGGGAACCCAAGGTCTATTTTTATGACAGTGCATTTGTCAAGGGAGACGAAGGGGTAAGGCTGGAAAATACGTGCGCCCTATGTCTGCTCAAGCATGTGCATTATCTCTATGATGTCCGCGGAAGAGACACTGAACTGAACTACATCAGGACTAAGGACGGCAAAGAGGTTGACTTCGTCATAGTTGCGGATGGTTCACTTCATGTGTTAATCGAGGTGAAACTCTCTGACAAGACTCCAGCCAGGTCCTTGATCCATTTTGCCGGACAGCTTACGGAAAGCCAGAACATCCAGCTCGTTCACCATCTTCACCAGGAGGAGCATCGGGCCGGGGTTGATATTCTGCGCGCAGGCGATTGGCTTGCAGGTCTTGAGGCCTGAGAGGTGGTAGCCACTCGTTACGCTTTCGGGTACTTTTAGCATTAGCAACTAAAGAATCAAAATCTTCTCAAAATGGGTAGAAAAATTTTCTGAACATGGATCAAACGTGCGCCAATTGCGGGATTACAGACATATTTCGGATGATCAAACCCGCTGTGATTACGGCCTTTCCAAGTTTGGTAATGTAGTACTTGTAAGTTTTTCCGACTTTGCGAATGATGCCGTGGACATGGAGTCATTTCAGGATTCTGGTCATTGCGGCGGTGTTTATTGCCGGAATGTGCTTGCGCAGAGACTTGTTCTGAAGTCCGTTGATGTTGAACTCGCCATGGGCCAGGACTTCAAATAGGTTTGAGCAAGATCCGAGTCGTTGACCCTTTTTCTTATTTTAGTACGGATTTTTACAAAAGCGAGGATAGCGGTTAAGGGAAGATTATTGACCTTCGGTTCCAAACCAGGAAAATCGATCTGGAATCCCCACCTTCCCAATGGCCATTAAATGATTTGATTTGGGTGCTAAAGCTGACTTAATCGAAAATCTTCCCCTTCGGTCTTCATTTCTCATGCCGCCAGATTTCCGATTATTTTCCACCAGAAAGGCATTACCTTTGTGTTTTTAACAGGTTGAAAGGACTCTGGGTATCGGGCTCTGGGTCAAGATCCCCTCCCATCAGGATGAAAATCTCCCATAATTTTTGGGACTCTTCGAAACGCTCGGCCGGAGATAATTTATACCAATCGGTTGTTTCATTATCCAAATTTTCTAAAAAATAAAATTCCATATAGAGAGAGTATAAAATAACCAAAAAAGAGGGTCAAGGAGAAAAAAATGGGTAACTCGATATGATAGATACCCGACTAGTTCTTTTTGATCTATAAAATGTCAATAAAAAAGCCCGTTTCCAATCAAAATTGAAAACGGGCTTCATAAAAATTCCCGGCGGCGTCCTACTCTCCCACCCAGCTGCCCGGGCAGTACCATCGGCGCTGAAGAGCTTAACTTCCGTGTTCGAGATGGGAACGGGTGTGGCCCCTTCGCCATTGCCACCGGGAAACCGTATTACCATTTCGGATTTCTGATTTCGGATTGCGGAATAAACGTTAATCCAAATTCGGAAATACCTGATAAAATATAAAAACAAATATGGAGCGGAAGAAGAAAAAAATTTTATGACCAAGCCGCACGGCCGATTAGTATCGGTAAGCTCAAGACATTACTGCCCTTACACACCCGACCTATCAACCTCGTAGTCTCCGAGGGGCCTTTAGTCTACCTTGCGGCAGAGGGATATCTAATCTTGAGGTGGGCTTCCCACTTAGATGCTTTCAGTGGTTATCCCTTCCGAACATAGCTACCCAGCGATGCTCCTGGCGGAACAACTGGTAGACCAGAGGTTAGTTCTTGTAGGTCCTCTCGTACTGTACAAGACTCCCCTCAAGATTCGACGCCTGCGGTAGATAGGGAC
>JACRBX010000196.1 GCA_016219225.1 Deltaproteobacteria bacterium | reverse complement strand
CAAAAACTGGTCCGGCAAATTAGAGCCCGAAAGAAAGCCGGGTCGTTGTCGAGGATCATTAAAGAAAAATGTCGAGAAGCCGGAGTTAATGAAATTGAGCTAAAATCTGGGAGCCGCCGAAAGGCCGTGTCGGAACTTCGATGAAGGCTCTGTTTTTATTTATATCGGGAACTGGGACTCCCTATGGCTGAGATCGCTCGCCAGGTTGGGGTTGGGACAACTGGGGTGGCTATGGCAATTAAAGCGATGGAAGCAGCTACTAAAACTGAATGAAATGAACAACGTCCCCGTCGCACACAATAATGTCCAAGCGGACGTAGATTCTGAGGTCTTGAGTCTCTGCGTGTACCCTTCTCGAGAGAAAAGGACGATAAAGATATATGCTCAATTTCGATCTTTGTGGCCGATTGCGTTGCTATCATGGATCATCTTTTTGGCGGCATTGGGGGACTTTTGGTCCAACCAGAAACGAAAAAGCAGATAACCAGCTAGTGCACCTGACGCGGAAGAATATCGGGCTAAATCCGTTGAGGTTTTCGGGCATCCCTCTTCCCGTCCGCCGCGCAGGTGACTATCACGTTGGGAAATATAGAGCAAGTCAAGATGCAGGAACTATCGTTTCTCTCTCAGATCAGCCTATAGGTGTTGTTGGTCTTGTATGGGTTATTTGCCCTGCTCCTTTGGGTCCTGCAATTCAAATGTGGTTTTCCAGGCCACGACGATCTTGGGTGGATGCTCCGGAGTCGATCCCCTTCGTCAATAGGCGCTGGTCTTAATTTTCCCGTTCCGTTCAAGATCCTTCAAGACAAAGCGCAGTTCACCATAAGATACGTCCTGGCCCAGAGCCGCTCTGGCCGGGGTTAACCCCGGATCGGGGCTGCTTTGGAAATAGGCGGCGATGCGGGCTGCCTTTCCCGGTTCCACCAGACGGTCGAGGTCCAGTGCCCCGGTGCCGACGAAATGGGCCAGGTGGCCTTCGATGGTCGATAAGGCCAGCCCCCGTATTTCGGCCACTTCTGCCGGGCTCCGGCCCTCGAGAAAAAGGCGCAGGGATTCCTCTCTGGTTTTTGGTTTATCTTTTTTGGGGACGTCAGGTCTGTCGCTGTCATCCCCTTGAACCGTTTGGGACAGGGGCAGTTTGTGCTTCAGACCGTATTGGGCCACCATTTGTAAAATTTCCGCCCCGAAGGTTTTGCCTTTCTTGCCTTTCAGTCCTTTGATGAGGCATAGTTCTCCCTTCGTGGCCGGCAGTCTGTCGGAAATTTCGGCCAGGGCCGTGTTGTGGAGCACCCAGAAGGCCGGCTGGCCGGTTTCTTCGGCCTTGCCTTTGCGCCATTGTTTGAGGGTCTGGTAAAGTTCCGGGTGGCTGAGGGTTCCACCATCTCCCCCCTTTTCTTTTTGCAAACGCACCGGTTTAGCTGCCGGCTCCTGGAACAGGGACAGGGCGCGGACCTTTAGATAATCGGCGAAGACGATGCCCGATCTGCAGGCATTGAGGCGGTACAGCTTCACCGCCCCTTCTTTGAGCGCCGTATCGAGGGCTTTTTGTAAGGATTTACGCACTTCGCGGTTGTCGGTTTCAATCGTGACGGTCGAAAGGGGCTTGACTACCAGCGATTCTATTTTTCCGGTAAAATAGACCGCCGCCTTGCTTATTCTTTCCTGGAGCGGCCGGCAGGTTTCAAGATCAGCGGGTTCTCCGGTGATTTGCTGCCGTTGGACGGCAAACTTGTCCGCGATCCCGGTTAGCTCGGCCTTGACGGCTTCCAGGATAGGGCCGAAAAATGAGGGGGTAGCACCGGTCAATATGTTTTTGTGGGCGTTGGCCAGGTTTAAACAGCCAACCAGCGAATGCAAGAGGGCCGAAAAGTCGAACAGTTCATCCAGGAGAACCACCTGGTATTCCCGTTTGGCCTCATCGAGCTGGCTTTGATCCGGGGTGTTTTTTTCGATGTCCCGGGTAAACTCCCCTACGACGGCGCTGCTTTTGATGCTGCGGCTTTCGATGGGGGTACTGAGCACCAGCCCCTCGAGGGTGCGGCAGCGGCTCAGGGCCACATAGACCTGGCCGTCTGCAAAGGCTGAGCGGGCATCGATGACGGCCTTGTCAAAAGTCAGCCCCTGGCTTTTATGAATGGTGATCGCCCAGGCCAGCTTTAAGGGGAACTGGATGAATTTCCCGGATTCGCTTTCTTCAATCTCCCGGGTTGTTTCATTCAGGGTGTATTTGATGTTTTTCCATTCGGCCTCTTCGACGCTGATCGGCCCGGGATCTCCGGGACACTCGACCACCAGCCCCTCTTTGGTGATGCCCTTCAGCCGGCCGATTTTACCGTTGAAAAAAAGCTTTTCAGGGGAAGGGTCGTTTTTGACGAACATCACCTGGGCCCCGGGCTTGAGCACCAGTTCGGAGGCCGTTGGAAAGGCGTAGGGGGGGAATTCACCCTCTATCCGGGCTTCGAATTTTTTCTCCCGGCCGGGCAGGGCGGCCAGCCGGGTTTCGTTGATTTGTTGGGCCTGAAAATTGTGGGTGGTCAGGGTAATGGTGCCTTCAGGAGTTTCCCGGGAAAGCGCTGCATTATACCGTTTGTTCAAGGCCGTCAGGTCAGCCTCCGCCATCCGGTTTTCCCTGACTTTGGCCAGCAGGTCGATGAAACGGGAGTCGCTTTGCCGGTAAATGTGCTTCAGTTCGATGCTGACAAACCGGGTCTGACTCAGGGCCTGGCTGCTGAAAAAAAACATGGTCCGGTAATGGTCGCGCAGGATCTCCCATTCGTCGTTTTTGACCACCGGCGCCAATTGTTGCAGATCACCGATCATCAACAGTTGCACTCCTCCAAAAGGACGGCTGTTTCCGCGGAAGCGTTGCAGGACAGCGTCGATGCCATCGAGCAGGTCGGCCCGGACCATACTGATCTCATCGATAACCAGCAGATCGAGGCTGCGGATGATGTCGATCTTTTGCCGGTTGAAGCGGTATTGGCTGCCAGGCCGGCCGCCCCCAGGTTCCATATCAGGCAAAAGGGGTCCGAAAGGCAGTTGGAAGAAGGAGTGGATAGTGACCCCGCCGGCATTAATGGCGGCCACTCCCGTCGGCGCCACTACGATCATCCGTTTGGGCGACTGCATTTTCAGGTTATGTAAAAAGGTGGTCTTGCCGGTGCCGGCCTTCCCGGTAAGAAATACATTCTGACCGGTGTACTGCACATAGTCGAAGGCCAGTTGAAGCTCTGGGTTGTCGAGGGAATCTGTCATGGGAGTCAAAAAATTTATCGGGGTTTAATTTTTTTTGGCACGGATTTCACAGATAAACACGGTTAAGTTAAGAAAGGGATTGGCAATGTTGCCAATCCCTTGCCTTAAAATGCAGAGGCTGTTTTTGATGCATTCGTAAACAATCCAGAAGATCTCATTTTCGTCATTCCCGTGGAAACGGGAATCCAGTCCCGCCAAAGGCGGGATTAATAAGTTATGAGGAGCCTGGATTCCCGCCTGCGCTCCGAACTTATTTTCGCATTAATTTCTTTCGCCGAACGCCGAACACTGAACGACGAACGTTATTTTCTTATTAAATATCCAACTTCTTCATGGCCTCCACCAGCCCCTTGACCGCCTCGGCGGATTTTTTCAAGGCGGCATCTTCTTCAGGGGTCAGTTTGATCTGGATGACTTCTTCGATGCCCCCCTGGCCTAATTTTACCGGAACGCCGATAAACAAATCCTTGATCCCGTACTCCCCGGTCAGGTAGGCGGCGCAGGGCAGGATTTTTTTCTTGTCTTTCAGAATGGCTTCGGCCATTTCACAGGCGGCTGAGGCCGGCGCGTAATAGGCACTGCCCGTCTTGAGCAGGCTGACGATCTCGGCCCCCCCTTCACGGGTACGCTTGACCAGACGTTCAATGGTCGCCGGGTCCATTAATTCGGTTATCGGGATCCCGGCCACGGTGGAAAAACGGGGCAGGGGGACCATGGTATCGCCATGCCCGCCGAGGACAAAGGCGTGGGTATTTTCCACGGAGACATTAAGTTCCCGGGCGATAAAGGTCCGGAAACGGGCCGAATCCAGGACCCCGGCCATACCCAGGACCCTGTTTCCGGGGAAGCCGCTGGCTTCCAGGGCCACATGGCACATGGCATCCAGCGGGTTGCTGACGATGATCAATACGGCCTGGGGGGAAAACCGGGCGGCCTGGCCGACCACGGATTTCATGATCCGGGCATTGGTGGCCAAAAGGTCGTCCCGGCTCATGCCCGGTTTCCTGGGAATGCCGGAGGTAATAATGATGACATCAGAGTCTTTGGTGGCCTCATAGTCATTAGCCCCCGCCACCTTGGCATCATGTTTTTCAATGGGGGCGGCCTCCGAAAGATCGAGGGCCTTTCCCATGGGCACGCCTTCTAAAATATCCACCAGGACCACGTCGGCCAATTCCTTTTCGGCGATGCGCTGGGCCGCGGTGGCCCCGACGTTGCCGGCTCCGATTACGGAAATTTTTTGTTTCATCGATTTTTCTCCTTTTTTAAGATCTGATTATTCTACGGTAATATTCCTTTGATCCAATTAATTCCACCCTTCGGCATCTATCTTCGCCCATTTTATTTGGATTTTTTGCCGTTTTTTATCTTTGGAGGCTTCTTCAAAAGCTGAAGTCAGGGCTTGTGTGTCTTTCCGGCAGATAATTACTTCCTGGCTTAGGGTAAGGTTGACTCGAATCAGTTCCATTGGTGTGTCTCTATTGCTGTATTGGGTTACAATATAATAGGGCCTACCGGAGAGTTCAAGCAAAATAACTTACAAAAAAATCAAACTCAAAACCGGCAGGTAGGTAATCAGTAAGAGGGTAATCAGAAGAATGACGATAAAAGGGATGGAGGCCCGGTAAAGGTCGAGCACCGGCCGTTCAAAGCGGATACTGGATACAAAAAGGTTGATGCCCACCGGAGGCAGGGAGGCTCCGATCTCCAGGTTGGTCAATAAAATGATACCCAGATGGACGGGATGGAGGTCGTAAGCCTGGGCCACGGGCACGATCAAAGGGACCAGAACGATCAGGGCCGGAAACATACCCAAAAAGCAACCGGCCCCCAGGAGAAACAGGTTCAACCAGAGTAGAAAGGTCAACGGACTCTGGACATGGGTTTTTAAAAAATCCAGGACCTTCATGGGGATCTCTTCGTTGATCAGGGTATTGGTCAGTCCGAAGGAGACCCCAAGGATAATCAGGATGCCGCCGACCAGGATGGAACTTTTTAAGATGACGGGGAAAAGCTCCCGGATCTTGATATCCCGATAGACCCCGACTTCAATGATCAGAACATAGAGGACGGTCAGGACCGCTGCCTCGCTGATGGCCACAATCCCGGTATAAA
This sequence comes from Deltaproteobacteria bacterium, assembly GCA_016219225.1. Lineage (NCBI taxonomy): Bacteria > Pseudomonadati > Myxococcota > Myxococcia > Deltaproteobacteria bacterium. The sequence goes on along the minus strand of JACRBX010000196.1, from coordinate 5,503 downwards.
TGCCGCCCAGAACCACAAAGGGCAGGGGGACCTCCCAGATCGATTGTCCCAGGGCCTTCCCGACTTCCTGAAAGGTGAATCTTGGCCTGTCCACCTTGGCCCGGTGGCCCTTCCAGGCGCTGAAAAGGGCTAAAAGGAAGACCATAACCAAGCCGGGCAGGATCCCGGCCAGGAACAATTGATCAATACTGACTTGGGCCACCACCCCATAGAGGATCAGGGGCAAGCTGGGGGGAAAAAGCAAACCCAAGGTACCCGAGGTGGTTAAGAGCCCCAGCGAAAATTTTTCCGGATACCTCTGCATCTTCAAGGCCGGAAACAGAAGCCCGCCCAGGGCGACGATGGTCAGTCCGGTAGCCCCGGTCAGGGCGGTAAAAATGGCCGAGGCGATTAAGGCGATTATAGCCAATCCTCCCGGCATCCAACCCAGAAGGGCGTCGGATAGGCGGACCAGACGGTCCGGCGCCTTACTGGCGGCCAGGATATAGCCGGCCATGGCAAAGAGGGGAAGGGCCACCAGCATAGGGGTGTGGGCCAGCTTGTATAGCTCAATAATCATGGCTGCCAAATCTATCCCATTGGTGTAGAGAAAGATCAGGCCGCCGGCGGCAATGACGATAAATAAGGGGGTGCCCAGGAGGGCCAGGAGGATGGTTAATAGGGAGGAGAGAATGGCCATGAAGAACCTCTAATACGAATAATGAATATCGAACATCGAATTTCGAATCAAGAAGGGATTTGTTTCGACTTTCCTTCGACATTCAGCATTCGATATTCGATATTCGTTATTTTCATATTTCATGGTTGATGCCTATGTAAAAACTCGTCATTCCCGCGTAGAGCCTGTCCTCGAATGCCTTAATCGGGGACGGAAATCCAGACCATATGTAACAAATTGAAAACACTGGATTCCCGTTTTCACGGGAATGACGGAAATGGGCTCTCTCAGACTTTTTACGAGCTTGTCATTGTTGCCAGCCTTATGTCGAGATCAAGGCTTAACCTCTTTGTTAAAGGCCTCCCATGCCTTGCCAAGGAAACGAAGGCCTAATACCGTCAACATGACCGGCATGATGCATTGTGAGGCCCAAATGGGGATGCCGAGGGCCAGAATTTTTCCGGCTTGATATTCAAGTTGCACAAACTCGATGGCCGGCCGGACCAGGATGAAACAGACTGCCGCGGCGAAGAGATTGATAAAAATCCTTAACCAAATTCGGCTTCGGTCCCCCAAACGTCCGGAAAGAAGGTCAATGGAGATGTGCCGGTTTTCTCTGGTGGCCACCGAGGCCCCTAACAGGGCCACCCAGAGGACTATGTGGCGCAACAGGGGATCGATCCAGACCAGGCCGATGGAGATGACATTGCGGAAAAGGATCTGGAGGAATCCCAACAGGACCATGGACAGCAAAAAGAACACCAGCAGGATTTCTTCTGTTCGCTGGAGAAAAAAGAAAAACCTTTTCCTGGGAGAAGGAAGGGGGGGCATCAGTTTTCTTTACGTATGGTTTTTAAAAAGGTCTTGACCTCGGCCAGCGTTTTTTTGGAAAAGACATCTTCTCCCAGGGAATCCACCCCCTTCAGGCAAAGGATTTGCAGCTCCTTGACCTCTTTGGGTGCCAGGGTGACCGTTTTGATCCCCTGTTTGGTAAGAACCCCAAGGGCTTTTTGGTTTTCCTTACGGACATTTTCTTTGAGCAGGGCCAGATGTTTCCGGAAGGTTTCTTCAACTACGCTTTGTAAGGATTGGGGGATTTTTTCAAAAGCCCCTTTTTGTAGGATTACGGCCCCCACCGAATAAGAAAGAGGGACGTCGGTCAGGTAGGAAACCCTGGTGAACCATTGCATGGAAATAGCGGCCAGAGGGGAGGCGTAGACCGTATCAATCATCCCGGTCTGAAGGGAAACCAGGACATCCGGGATGCCCAGGGGTATGGCATTGACGCCCAATTCTTTAAAGACCGCCCGGCCCATGGCCGTATCCTCCCAGATCCAGACCTTTCCTTTTCTAAGCTCGGCAACATTCTTAATAGGATGTTTGGAAAGGAGATGAATAAAACCCGATTCCCCCCAGCCCATTACCTTATAGCCGTGTTCTAAGACACCCTTTTCATAGAAGCCCCCCATTTTGGTCATCAGGGCATCCACTTCATTATAATTGCCCAGCAGAAAAGGGATGGCCAGGATTTTTATATCCTTGAAGACCAGCCCCAGACCGCCGCCGGTAAAAAATCCGCCCTGAATCTGGTTGACCTTGATTTTACGCAGCATATCCTCTTCATCCCCCAGGACCCCCCCGGGGAAAATCCGGATACCCACTTGTTTTCCGGTCTTTTGTTCCAGTTCCTGGTTGATATCCCGGAAGGTTTTGACCCAGGTACTGCCTTCCGGGGCCAAAGTGCCTATTTTCAAGGTTACTTTTTCGGCGGAGACGGTAATGGGGAAAAGGGTGGACAAAAAAAACAGGGCCATCCCAAAAAAAGAAGTACGAAGTACGAAGTACGATGTACGATAAATCGTCCTTCGCCTTGGCAAAGCAAAGATCCCCTGTCCCATATTGATATTCCGCAGTCCGCAGTCCGCAATCCGCAATCCCATAGTTTCCCCCTTAAAATAAATCATCTACCTGGTCCAGCAATCTTTTGGCCTGTTGTTGCGCCAGGGTATTCATCAACGTCAGATCCGGCTCTATGTCCGCCGGTATGGAAAGCGTCTGATTAAGGGTGCTGATAAAAAGATCCCGATCCAGACTTTGCCGAGCATAATAGCGGGCAAAATAAACGGATGTCATCAGAAATTTTCCCTGTGAATAGGTTAAGGCTTGTTGGAAATGGGCCTTAGCCTTTTTCAAGTCTCCGCCGAATTGAGTCGGCCGGGCGGAAAGGAGGATCCCTTTGAAAAGATGGGGACCGCCGTAATAATAGCCGGGGTCCATTTGCAATACCCGGTCCATTATTGCTTCCACTTTAGGGAGATCGGCCATCCCCTCGACCGAATCCGGTCCCTGGACAATCCACGTCCCCCAGATACCGGCCACCCCGAAGAGCAAGGGGACATGGCTTTTTTCCGTATCCTTCAACCGTTCCTGAAAGAGATCGATGGGTTGATCAAGGCTCCCTTTGAACAGGGGGTTCAGCTCCAGGGCTTTTAAGGCATAAACTTTGGCCTTTTGAATCAGCGGAGCGGTTCGGGACGATTCATCATCTTCTAAAAGCGAAATGTAAGAGGCGTAGGCCTGGGCCCCGGCCAGGAGAAGATCGGGATTCTCCGGATAGTTCTGGATCATCCCATCGATCAGCATCAGGTAAGCAGGAAGCCCTTGCCGGACTAATGGGATATCCGATTGCCGGTTGGCGGAAAGAGAAACCCCCCGAAAAAGGCCGATGGCGTTTTCAGTGACTAATTGTCGGCTGGAAAAACAACCGGACAAAGATAAACTGAAGAGAAGGATTATAATGGGGAGCCTTAGGGGATGGTTGGAGAGGTTCATGGAGTTAGAAATTAGCACTGTCAAGGGATTCGGTCAAGAAAAAGAATCAGTTTACCCCCCTCTATTTTAATGACTGGGTCAAAAAATTCGAATTCAAGATTGCTTCGCAAAAAGGCCTGCTCAGTCCCACTCCTTCGGAGCGGTTCCCGGTTTGGCCCGGCGGAGAGACTCTGGCGGTATGGTGGACAACCCGGGAAAAAAGACTGACGAGAGGCTTATCCGGTAAGCCAAAATCCCGTCAGTTTTCTACTGTGGGAGCAGGTTTGAAACCTGCTCCTCTCAAAAATGTTTTTCTGAAAGCTGACCGCTGGCCGCTGATAGCTTTCATCCGGAAATATCATTTCCGGATGAGCAGCAGTTAATACCGTCTCTCGTATTTTTGCCCTTCACAAACCTCTTTAACATGGTCTCTTACCAGCCGGCCGTCTTCATAGATCCTTTCCCGGACTTTGCGGCACTTAGTCGATGGATCATAACTCTCGGGATCAGCCCGGTATCGTCCCCGGCCATCCTCGGTCCGGTATTCCACCGGGGCATTATGTCTGGATGCCTCATAGGCCCCCCGGTCCGAAATGTCCCCCAGGGTAGCCCCGAATACGGCTCCCAGGGCGGCACCGATTATCCCCCCCCTCCAGGGATTACTCCGGTCCAGCAGTGCCCCGGCAATTCCCCCGACCCCGGCGCCTGTCGCACCGCCCCTTTGGGCCCCGGTCTGGGGCCCATAGCAGGCTGCAATGACCAAAAACATAATCGCCATGAGGGCCAAAAGCCCTTTTTTTGCTGTTGTCATAATTCCTCCTTAAGAACGAATTGGATTATGCATTTATTATATTTATTGTGTTCCTGTAAATAAATAGGGTGAAGACCGTATTTTTGAGAAAGGAAATCAGGCAAAATACAGTCCAACGATCATAAAAATACAGTTTATCCTGGATTTATTTTTTTTATTTTTGTCCTTAAATTAGACTTGTTCGTGAAAAGTGAAGGCCCTGTAAAAAACAGAGGGAGAAAATTTTAAATAAAAAGGAGGAAATGTTATGACCATGCCATTAATTAAAATTAAAACAGGAAGGCGACCGTCGTGGATGACCCCCTGGGGGGAAGAAGGCCTGGGTGATGCCTGGTCGGACCGACTCTGGCGGGAATGGCCAAGATTTCTGGGAGAAGAGTGGGTCCCGTCATTTAATTTTTACGAAAAGGAAGGAAATTATTATTTAAACGCCGAAATCCCCGGTGTGGATAAGGAGAACATTTCAATAACTATTGATAATAATGTACTCACCATCAGCGGCAAAAAAGAAACCAAAAAAGAGGAAGAAGGGGCCAACTATTATTTAAAAGAGTCCACCTATGGTTCTTTTTCGCGGAGTCTTCGGCTGCCCGGCGAAGTCGAAGAGGGAAAAATCCAGGCCAATTTCAAAGATGGGGTACTCAGCTTGACGTTGCCGCAGAAGAAAACCCCCGAAGCCAAACAGATTAAGATTGAGACCAAATAGCCTACTACTACAGCGTATTTTTTTACTAATGCGTTCACTTAACCGTCATTCCGGCAGGCCTTAAGCCGGAATCCAGGGACTTTGGTTTTCTCATTTTCTTGAAAAAACTGGATTCCCGATAAAGACATTCGGGAATGACGGGAAAACTGTCGCTGTAGTACTACCCGATCATTCTTAAATAAAAAAGCAGGCGGTCCAAAGAATGGGCGGCCTGCTTTTTTTCTCCCAAAGCCTTGACACTTCGACCATCCGGTTATATCCTCATAAAAATTTCTGTTGCAAGAAACCCAATACTTTTCGATCTTAAGTCCTCCTGAAAAATATTAAAAAAAAGAGGATCGATAGAATGAAAACAACCATAGAAATGCTGGCTTTTCCATTTTTGATAACCCTCCTGAGCCTGGGGGTTTTCTTTTTTACCCGTAGTGTGGCCCTCCGTTTTCTTTTGCGCTGGATCGACAGCACTTCTAAAATGGGTGAGATTGTATTTTTATCCCTTAAAACCCCTTCTTTTTAT
>JACRBX010000195.1 GCA_016219225.1 Deltaproteobacteria bacterium | reverse complement strand
TTGGTGGAAATCGACGGAGAAAAAGAAGTGGTTGGGCCAACGGATTTTATCCATCTTCCCGCGGGCACACGGCATAAGGTTGTGCCTCTGGAAGGGCAACCCCTCAAGCTCTTGATCGTTTACGCCCCACCTCTATCCCCTTCCCACAATCTTTAGCTTGACATGAAAAACGATTGGCCTTATGGATATATTCCTTACGAATTCATCATTAACGATCTGGAGTTGATATGGACGACAAAGATTATATTAAATCCCTGGAAAAGGCGGTGAATCTGATCTGTTTCCTGTCCCAGCATGGCTCCCCCCTCAAACTGGAAGACCTGGTGAAGATCTCCGGGGTGAAAAAAACCTCCTGTTTTCGCATCCTCCAGACGCTGACCAAGGTGGGTTTTGTTGCTAAAGATCAGGAGACCAGCGGTTATTGTATCGGACCCAAGATGATTTCCATCGGTTTATCGGCCTCAAAAAATAGCAGCATCCGCGAATTGGCTCTGCCCTTTATGAAAGAGCTTCGGGAGAAGACCGGGATAACGGTCAACCTGGCCATCCTCAGTGGACCGGAGGTTGTTTTTGTGGAACGCCTTCCCTCTGCCCACATCATGGAAGCCAACCTGCAGGTCGGCTCCCGTCTTTCGGTCCATTATTCCTCCATGGGAAAGGTTATGTTAGCCTATCTCCCGGAAGCCCAATTGGAAAATATCCTGGAACAAATCCACTTCGAAAAGAAGACGGGAAAGACCATTGCATCGATCCGGACGCTCGAGGAAGAATTAAGAGGCATTCGCCAAAGAGGATTCGCCGTGAACGATGAAGAGTTGGAGGCCGGGCTTTTTGCCATTGCCGCCCCATTGCGCAATCAAGCCGGAGTGGCCGTTGCGGCCATGAATATCTCCTTCCCGCTCATACGCCATTCCAGGCAGGAGGCCTTAAAAACTTTTTGTCCCTTGCTCCTGGAAGCTTGCAGAAATATTTCATCCCTCCTCGGTTTTGCCGGGTGAAAGAATAAAAAATGAATCTCCCAAGTTCCGTTTCCATTGTCGAAGTCGGCCCCCGGGACGGTCTCCAGAATGAGGCCGAATTCGTCCCCACGGACCAGAAAATCGCCTTGATCGAATGTCTTTCAGAAACCGGTCTCAAAAGAATCGAGATCACTTCCTTTGTCCACCCCAAGGCCATTCCGCAGCTCCAGGATTCAGAAGAGGTGGTGAAACGAATTCCAAAGAAACCGGGAATCATTTACGCCACCTTGGTCCCCAATGAAAAAGGGCTGGAAAGGGCTTTGACCGCCGGGGTCGAGGAGATCGGTTTATTTGTCTCTGCTTCGGAGGCGCACAATCAGAAAAATGTCCGCATGTCCATTGCCGATTCCCTGAAGGGATTCCGAAATATTGCCGAAAAGGCCCTGGCCAGCAAGATCCGGATGAGGGGATACATTGTCACGGCCTTTGGTTGTCCCTATGAAGGCAAGGTCGGTCCGGAAAAGGTTGAATTTATCATCGAGGAATACCAGGCCCTGGGAGTACACGAAATCGCCCTGGGAGATACCACCGGAATGGCCAATCCCCTGATGGTCAGTCGTCTGCTTGAACAGATCACACCCCGCTTCGGCCAAACAGCACTATCCCTGCACTTTCATGATACTCGGGGACTGGCCCTGGCCAATATCCTGGCCGCACTGCAACAGGGGGTCCTTATATTTGACGGCTCCATCGGGGGTTTGGGCGGCTGTCCCTATGCCCCGGGGGCCTCCGGTAATGTGGCCACGGAAGACCTGGTCAATATGTTGGAGGAAATGGGGATTGACACGGGAATTAATCTCGAAAAGTTGATAGGCTGTGCTGGATTTGCAAGAGAAATCATTAAGAAAGAACTTCCAGGCCGCCTCATACGGGCCGGTAAAGTTTGTTGGCAAAGTGCCAACATCAAAAAGGGTTTGACTTGAGTTTATCTACGGATTTTCCCGTTGTGACCGTCGAAGGCGATGCGGAAGCCTGTGGTTTTGAATATGGAATACAGTGCCGTGAACTTATTCATCTCGCCCTTAATACCTATAGGAAAGCTTTCCAGGAGGATCTCAAAATCGGATGGGAGGAGGCCTTATCCATGGGTCGAAAATTCCTTCCGGCGATTGAGGCCTATGACCTCCCTTCGTTGATTGAAATGCGCGGGGTGGCTCTGGGTGCGGGGTGTCGTTTCGAGGAGATACTCGTCCTGCATATAAAGACCGAACTGAAATTAACCGCCTCTTTGGGAGGATTTGAGGGCTGCACTACTTTGGCGGCCATGCCCGAAGCGACGCTTCAACGGACAACCCTGGTCGGTAAGAACTGGGATTGGACCGCATCAGCTCAAAAATTGGGGGTAATTCTCAGAAAAAAGCGGACCGATGGCCCGGCCACGGTCTCCCTGACTGAGGCCGGTCTCTTAGGGCGCGACGGATTTAATTCGGCCGGGATTGCCATTGTGGCCAATGCGCTGGCTTCGGATAACTGGCATATCGGCGTACCGCTGCATGTCCTCATCCACAAGGCACTGCGAGCCTCAAAGTTGAACGACGTTATGACCGCTGTGCTTGCCGCAGATCGGGCTTCATCAAATAATTATATGATCGTTCACCATGAAGGGGAAGCGGTCTGCCTTGAAGCCGCCCCTTTCGATTACAATGTAATTTGGGAAGAAGGAGGGGTTCTGGCCCATTCCAACCATTTTACTCTCCAAAATCCTAAAATTAAAGACCAGTTGCCGGCGATCTTCCCCAACACGCTGACGCGCTATCATCGTGCCCGTAAGTTAATCACGAGGGACCGGGGGAATATAACGGTCGATACCCTGAAGCGAATCCTGACCGATCACTTCGATCATCCTTATTCAATCTGCTGGCACTCCGACCCGCGAATCAATTCGTTGAACCAAGTCCAGACCAATGCCTCTATGATTTTTGAATTCAGTGAACGAAGGATGCACGTAGCCATGGGCCCTCCATGTCAAAATCCTTATAACACCATCGATTGTCGCGATATCATGTGAAACAGGTATAATCTGCCCCAGACCGTCTTCGGCGATTGACGATGCTGTTATGAAAAAATTTGTATCAGTTTAGATTTTTGAAAAACTGATTTCACCGCTGGCTAGGCGTCAAAAATTCTTGATCAAGACTTCCCGGGGACGGCCGCCTTCACTTGAGCTGACGATCCCTTCCCGCTCCATTATTTCCACTAATCGGGCGGCCCGGTTATAACCGATACGCAGTTTGCGCTGGATCATGGAGATGGAGACCTGGCGGGTTTCTTTGACGATCTGGACCGCGGCCTCATATTTTTCGTCCTGATCTTCATCCGCTTCGGCCGGTTCCGATTCCTCCATGACCAAAAGGGATTCATCGTAGACGGCCTCCTTCTGGTTTTTTAAGAAATCGGTCAACCGCTTGATTTCCGCTTCGGAAACAAAGGCCCCATGGATGCGCTGCAACTTGGAGACCCCAGGTGGGAGGAAGAGCATATCCCCTGCTCCCAGGAGGGCCTCGGCCCCGTTGGCATCGAGGATGGTCCGGGAGTCGGTTTTGGAGGAGACCTGAAAAGATATGCGGGCCGGGAAATTGGCTTTGATAATGCCTGTCAGTATATCCACCGAAGGGCGCTGGGTGGCCAGGAGCAGATGAATCCCGGCGGCCCGGGCCATCTGGGCCAGGCGGGTCAGGTACTCTTCGACATCCCTTGAGGATACCAGCATCAGATCGGCCAACTCATCAATGACAATGACCACATAGGGCAGCCATTCTTCGGGATATTTCCCCGGGGTTCCTTTTTTTTCCTTGAGCAGCCTTTGGTTATAGGTGTCGAGATTCCGGGCCCCTTTGTCGGCCATCTTCTGGTAGCGGTCCTCCATCTCCCGGATGGCCCAGCGCAGGACCCGGGTGGCCATTTTGGGTTCGGTAACCACTTCATGGAGGAGGTGGGGGATCCCCTCATAGGGCAACAGTTCAATCCGTTTAGGGTCGATAAAGAAAAAACGGACCTCCTCGGGTCTGGCCTTGAAAAGGATGCTGCTGATCAGGGCGTTCAGACAGACACTTTTACCCGTGCCGGTGGCCCCGGCAATCAACAGATGGGGCATTTTGGCCAGGTTGGTGACCACCGGAAAGCCCAGGATATCCTTGCCCAGGGCCAGGGTCAATTTGGATTTGGAACCTGAAAAATCCTGAGAGGCCAGGATGTCTTTCAGCCCCACGGTCTCCCTTTGGCTGTTGGGGATTTCTATGCCGATGACCGATTTGCCCGGGAGAGGGGCGACAATACGGATGCTGACGGCCCGCATGGCCATGGCCAGATCATCGGAAAGGCCGGTGATCCGGCTGATCTTGACTCCGGGGGCCGGTTCAAATTCGTACATGGTGACCACCGGCCCGGGGGAAACCTCGGTGACCTGGCCATCGACTCCGAAATCCTTTAATTTTTTCTCCAGGAGTCGGGAGTTCATGATCAGGCTCTGCTGTTGGATCTCCTGATCTTTTTTTTCATAGGTATCCAACAGGGAAAGGGGGGGCAGTTCGAAGTCCCCTGGGTCCTTCATGAAGACAAATTGTTCCTGTTGCGGTTGGGGACGGGGTGGCGGCGCCGCCGGTTTAACGGCCGGGCTTTGGATAATCATAGGTGGCCGGGATTCTTTTTCTTTCTGGATCTCCATTTCCACCCGCAGGGACCTGGCCTTTCGCTTTCTTTCCCGGTTTTTTTGGAACCCGTCGCGCAGGTGGCTCCCCTGGCTGAAAAGCCAGATCTGGACCCGTTCTCCCAACCGGGCCAGGGAAACCCGGGTAATGAGGATAAAGCCGGTCAGCAATAAGACGATTAAAAAGATATGGGTCCCCGGTGGATTTAATAATAATTCGAGGCGATGAAAGATCAGGTAACCGAGGACCCCTCCCCAGGGAAAATTCCAGCCGAAGAATTGAAAATTTTCGTCCCCCGAGGAAAGCAGACCGGAGAAGCAAAAAATTACCAGTAGATATCCGGTAGCATACCAGGAAGGAGAGGGATGGGCTTCCTTGCGGAAGGCAAAGAGGGCCAATTGAAAAAAGATGAAAGAAAGCCAGAAGGAGGCCAGACCCAGCCACTCAAACAGGAAGGTGGAAAGATAGGATCCGAACTTGCCCACCCAATTTTTTATGGGCCAGTTGGCCATGGGTGGAGAGCTGAAAGAAGGATCGGCCGGGTGATGGGAAAGAAGGGCCAATAGCAGCAAAATTCCAACGGCCCCCAGGGCCAGTCCAAGGATTTCATAGGTGATCGATCGTTGTGGTGTGTCTTCTTTGGGCATGGGTCAGTTTAAACAAAGATATTCAAAGTTACATCGGTATAATCAAGGGCAATATCACCGGTCTTCGTTCCAGGGAGCGGTCAAAGAGCCTTTTTAAGGTCTTACGAATCTCTTCCTGGATGTCAGGCCAGTTTTTTATACCCTCTTTTTG
>JACRBX010000194.1 GCA_016219225.1 Deltaproteobacteria bacterium | reverse complement strand
GACTGCCGAGATCTTTGATCGAGTGGATGGAAGGATAGGCGCTCAAGATCAGTTTGATGGTCCAGGAATTGTAAGCGTTGACGTAAAAAGCGAACTGTTCCTTTGGGGAAAGGGTCTTTGGGTCGACTTTCTCTAAAACACCGAGATATCGATCGAGCTTGGCCTCTTCCTTCTTGAATCCCTGATAATCCACTACCCCATTGGTAACATACTTCTGCAAGAGCTCGCCGTACATTCCATGATCGACACGGTCAGACGATAGGGCAAACGCCCCCCAAGATACCAGTCCTTGGATACCTATAATAATAAATCCGGCAAGGTATCGTATATTTGATTTTTTCATTTCAACCTTCTCCCCTCGGCACTTCTCGGCGATTTGGATTTTTATGATTGAAATAAATTAAGCTTCTTGCCTTTTTTTCCTTTTATTCCGTCTTGTTATGGGTATAATAGGAACTTTGATATCCCCGACCAGGAAGACTTTCCCTTAAATATTTTTGACTCGTTTTATTTTGTTCTATAATGTAATATCTGTAAGTATAATTTAAATTTGAATAATTTTCATGTAAATAGGATGAATCCTGTATTCTTTAAAACAAAATATACCCAACCCGGACCAGCCGGAACCAAAATTGGATATACGAAACATGTTAAATGTCTTGACTGGTTCCGGGTTAACGGCCTGTTCTTTAATAAATTCTATCCATTTTGCGTAGAAATTTATTCTTAAGTAACTAAGGGCCACTTTAATCGGTGGGTTCCGTTATCACTCCACCCACCCCGCATTTTGCCCCCTTTGGGGGCCATCTCTTCCGGGGAAACTCTCGGACGAGGCTTAGGTTCTAACGGAGTGCATTTGCGAATTTATCCCGCACTTTATTAAAGAAGTTGAGAGGCTTGTTTTTTGATGTTGTCCACCATGGCGACTAAGCTTTTTTGCAGGGCCGAACCGGGACCCCATCCTGGTTTATGATGAATCCACCCCTTGCGTCTGTTCGGAGGATCGAAAATGATCGAGGCAAACTCCAATCAGCAGGACCGGGACAGGAGGAAATCTCCCCGTATCCCCATGGGGGTCTCCATCCTTATCCCCCATCTTAAACTTAAATTACTCTGTCATAATCTGTCCCCGAAAGGGTGTTTTTTCCAAGTGGCGGACCTGGGTTCCGTCGGGCAGACTTTTTCCATCCTGATAGACCTCCCGGAGATTGGCATGATTCAGATAGAAGTCCGGGTCGCCCATAAGGGAAATGATGGAAAAGGATCAGGGCTTCAATTTATCTCCATGGCTCCGAAGGACGAGATCAAATTGGCCTATTTTTTGGAAATTTTTGAGAGCTGATGGAATATGTACCCCCTGTGATGCTGGATACTTGATACTGGATTTTATCAAGTATCGTTTGTTTTTATCCAAAATCCAGTATCGGCAGTTTAATCCAGGATGGTCCCCTTAGACCGCTCGTTCGAGAATCATCACCGAACAAACGGCCACATCCATCCCGACAAAGCCGCCGCCATTTTCCTGAAGGGCCAGTTCCACATCTTTGACCTGATTCGCTCCAGCCTCCCCGCGCAATTGCAATGAAAGTTCGTTGAGCATCATAATGCCGGTGGCTCCGACCGGGTGACCGCGGGACACCAGACCTCCGGAGGTATTGACCGCCACATCTCCATCGATCCGGGTAGCCCCGGAGGCCGTGAACGGTCCGCCTTGCCCCGGACGACACAGTTGCAGATCCTCGACAATAAGAATTTCCGCAATGGATGTGGCATCATGTAGCTCAACGACATCGATATCGCTGGGTTTGATCCCGGCCATCTGGTAAGCCCTGGCCGCCGCCGCCGCAGAGGCCCGATCATCCAGGGACTGACGATGGAACACCCCACCGGCAAAGGCGCTGGCCCGAATCTTGACGGCCCTTTCGCGGACGCCCGATGGAATGGATCTGAGATAGTCCCCGGAGCATAAAATGGCGGCCGCCGCCGCATCCCCGATCGGGGCACACATGGCCCGGGTCAGCGGCCAACTCACCATCCGGTCTTTCAGAACATCCTCCACGGTCATGTCAAAGTGGTACTGGGCACGGGGATTGTTAAGACTGTTTTTATGGTTCTTCGACGCCGCATGGGCGATATGGGTCTGGGTGGTGCCGTATTTTTTCATGTGCTCCTTGGCCAGCAGGGCATAAAAATCCATGGCGATGGAGCGGTCCGGACCGAAACGGATATCCGAGTCCGCTGCCCTGGCCGCCTTCTGCAGGAGGTCTCTCCACTCGGCACTCCCTTCATTATCCTCGGCCTTGGCCACAGCATCCAGCGTAACCCCGATTCCATCAGGGTGGTACATTTTCTCTATCCCTATGGCCATAGTGACTTCCGACTGCCCGGAGAGGATGTCTTTCCAGGCGTTGTGCACGGCGATGGAACCTGAGGCGCAGCCCCCCTCAACGTTAAAAATGGGCACCCTGGCCTGCAAAAGACCTTCGTTTTTCAAAGGGATGGTGAAAGCCTGCCCTTGCAAATAATACTGGTTGAATGTGAACGCCCCGGTATTGCTGAAATAACAGAGTTGGATGTCCTCCCCGTTTTCCATCCCGGCATCCTCTATAGCCCCCATAAAGGCCCGCCGGGTCAGCTCCTTGAAGCCGATATCCATATATTTTCTGACCGGTGTCCCGTAAATACCTATAATGTAGACGTCTCGCATTTCCTCGCCTCCTTTAAGAAATTTTAATTTTTTATTCTGAATTTATTCTGAATTCTGGATTCCAATTTCTTTTAATGCCCTCTCTGTTTTATGGCCTCAACCAGGACGGCGGCAAAAATGACCGGCTGATCGCCTCGATTGGCCCAGCCGTGTCTGGTGCCACGTTGGACGATGCAATCCCCCCCTTTTAACGTAACTTCACCGACGTCCATGATCATGGTGAGTTCTCCCGAAATCACAACCAGGTAATCAATGGAATCGGTAAAATGCATGGTTGGGTGTTTGGTGCGCTCCTGGGCCGTCAACTTGTTTTTGCTACCCAACGAATCCATGGCCGCATCCATATCGACCGCAGCAGACGATTTTTCTTCCGGAGGCAATTCGACTATCCGGAATATCGTACCATTCGGATCAGGATCATGTTTAAACGGCAGTGTTCCCCGATCAACATCGCCCCGGTTATCAACAGGGATCTCACTAGTTACCCACAAGTCGGTGACACCCGCACCGGGATAACTGGAAAATAAAAGAATATTTTGGGCTTCCCCATCGAACTGAACAACGGACTCTCCTTTTTCATTCACTCCAGTTACAACACGACGAATTTTAGCTACCATATTTTTCTCCTTTTCTAAGATATTTGATTTCCTTAATCACTGGCGCTGAAAAATATTGACGCAATAGGTACTGCCGACGCCGGCATTTTGCTGAAGGGCAATGCGCGCCCCTTCCACCTGCCTGGGGCCGGCCTGGCCGCGCAATTGCCAGGTAAGTTCGGTAATCTGAGCCAGCCCGGTAGCCCCGAGGGGGTGACCTTTGGATAAAAGCCCGCCCGATGGGTTGACCACCACCTGTCCGCCGTAGGTATTCCGGTCTTCCATCACAAACCGCTCCAGATCTTCTTCCTTGCACAGACCCAGACCGGAGTAATTGACGATCTCATTGCTGGTAAAACAGTCGTGCAACTCGATGACATCCACATCATCTGGTCCAAGACCGGCTTCTTCATAGGCTAGATTGGCGGAATCGCGGACCAGGCCCCGCAACATGATGTCGAGCGGATCACCTTCAAAATAATTCTGCCGGTCACTGACCCAGCCTTGTCCGGCTACGGAGATGTCTCTGCAGATAGCGTTTTTCGCAGCAAATTCTTCGTTACAAACGATGACCGCGGCGGCACCGCAACTGGGTGGGCAGGCATAGAATTTACGCAAACTGCGGAAAATCGGTGGCATGGCCAGGATGTCCTCCTCGGTAATCGGGTCGCGGAAAATGGCGTTGGGATTGCCCGCCGCATGACGGCGGGCCTTTACCGCAACGCGCGCCAGAGCCCGGTCGCTGATGCCATACCGTTCCTTCAGCAAATCAGTTTGGCAGCCGAACATCAGTATGGCTACCGGCGTTTTGAGTTCTTCGTCACTGAGGTAGGACAATTGGGCAATGGCCGCTATATGGCGGTCCTGCGGGCAGGGTTTGTCGGGGAAAATCATATCAAGGGCACCCGGAACCATCTGCTCGAAGCCGACCGCCAGGGCGCAATCCACGGCCCCGCTTTTAACCGCATCGGTGGCCAGGGCGAAGGCCGTGGAGCCGCTGGCGCAGGCTGTGCTGACATTGACCACAGGAATTCCGGTTATGCCCACGTGGTAGAGCGCCGCCTGACCGGAGCAGGTGTCCCCATAGACGTAGCTGGCAATAGCCCGCTGCACCTGTTTGTACTCGATGCCGGCATCCTTAAGGGCCGCTTGGGCTGCCTGAGCCCCCATGACATCATAGGTCTCACTTTTTCCTGGTTTCTTGAAAGGGATCATGCCGACCCCGGCGATAATCACCTTATTCTTATTCATGTCCTTCTCCTTTCTTAACTTACGGTTGTTGTTATAAGAATCGTTTGAATCCCTTCTAACCCCTCATGCCCTAAAATGCACCATGAAGCATGAAAATGGGGTCAGGGATTGGGGGTTAAGGGAAAAACATAAAACTGACTCCGAACTTTATTTTCCAGAGGGTACCACGAAGCGTAAAAATTGAAATTAAAAGAGCTTATAGGCAATGGGATTTTGCCGATCCCTGACCCCCGAAGCCCGATCCCCGAAGTTTATTTTCAAACTAAAGGTTACTTGAGCCATTTCCCGGATCGTGCATCATAGCAGCCCTGCCTTGGGTCTTCTTTCTCTTTCCTCAAATCTTTTTTAGAAATTTTGGCCCCGCCCAGGATGCGGGGAACAGGTCTATCCCGGTATTCGTAAAACCTCGGAATCTTGAATTTAGCCAGACGCTCCTCACACCACTTAATGATCTCTACAGGGGGAACCGTTTCGGCAGTCTCTCCTTCGACCAATACCAGAGAGGCCTTGATCTCTTCTCCCATCACCGGATCGGCCACTCCGATGACTCCCACATCCGCCACCTTAGGATGAGCAGCGATAACGCCTTCCACCTCGACCGAAGCCACATTTTCTCCTTTCGGTTTGAGGGTGTCTTTGATCCGGTCGTGAAACCAAAGGCAGCCGTCTTCATCCCGATAGCCGCCATCACCGGTGTAAAGCCAGCCATTCTTGATGGTTTCAGCGGTTTTTTCAGGATCCTTGTAATACCCTTTCATTAGCGCCGGCCCCCGTATGATGATCTCACCAACGACACCCGGCCGGGTATCCTCACCCTTTTCATTCACCACCCGAACCTCCGTGGAAAAGGGCAACGAAGGGGCCGGCCAGCCGATGGAACCTAACTTGATGGGGTGGGGCCCGCTGATAGGCGTCCCGGTGGCCAAGGCACATTCGGTGAGGTTATAAATCATGACCGCCCTGATTTTGAAACGATTCACCCATTTTTGTATCATCTCCGTTGGCCCCATGGCGTTATGGATGACGCGAACCGGGTTATTGGAATCACCGGGATCTTCCGGTTGCGCCAGCATAAGGGCCATGGCAGCACCGGCAAAATTAAAATGGGTTACCTGATAGTAGGTCGCCAATTTGAGATAATTGGAAGCGCTGAATTTATCGAGGAGGGCCAGACTACCGCCGCAGAACAGGCTGCCGACACAACTAAAGAAGAGGGCATTGGCATGGAATAATGGGAACCCGGTCATGGTCCGGTCCTTGGGTGTAAATCCAACCAGCCACATCCAGGAATGTCCGGCAGAGAGGATGTTTTGATGGGTCAGCATAACCCCCTTGGGCAGGGCGGTGGTTCCCGAGGTATACATATTGACCACCACATCATCCGGCTCAGGGAGGTTCGGTACATTTAGGGTGGTCGATGTGTTTTGGACAAAATCGTCCCAGGTAATCGATTCCCCGTCCGACCTTTCGCCGCCCACAACGACTATCTTCTCGAGGTTCCGGCATTCGGGTTTCAAAGACCGGATCAGGTCTTGAAAGGCCGGCTGGGTAATGCTTAAGACCGCATCGGCGTGATTGACGATAAAACCGACTTCCCCCTTGGTCAAAGCCAGGTTGGTCGGAGTCACAATCGCACCGATTTTGGCCGCAGCGAAGAAGGCAAAGAGAAACTCGGGACAATTGGCCAGATGGAGATTTACCGGCGTTCCATTTTTCACGCCCAATCGCAGCAATCCATTTGCCGCCTGGTTTACTTTTTCGTTTAATTTCCGATAGGAAATTCCCGTCTCTTTGAAGAGAAGATAGATTTTATCTGAAAATTGGTCCGTCCTCTTCTCTAAAAGTCCCCCTAATGTCGTTGACTCGTAGTCCATTTTTTAGGTCTCCTTTAAAAAAATATTTATTCGCATCAGTTATTTTCCTAGGTGACCCTGGTCCGGAGCAGAAAATGGGACAAAGCCGGAATAAATATGAGGGCCCCGATCATATTCCAGAGGAACATGAAGGTCAGCAATATTCCCATATCGGCCTGGAATTTGATCGGCGAGAACACCCAGGTGATGACCCCGGCAGCCAGCGTAATGCCCACCAGTCCGACCACCTTGCCGGTAAACCGGACCGCCCGTTTATATGCCTCGCCAAGCGACAGGCCTGCCCGCTGTTGGGCTAATTGCACGCTCAAAAGATAAAGGGCGTAATCCACCCCAATGCCCACTCCCAGAGCGATCACCGGGAGGGTGGCGACCTTTACACCGATGCCGAGGGCCACCATCAGGGCTTCACAGAGGATCGTGGTGAGGATGAGTGGCACCACCGCCACCAAAACCGCACGCCAACTGCGGAAGGTGATAAAACAGAGCAGGATGACCGCTGCATAGACATAGAGCATCATGGTGTGATTGGCCTGCCGGACAACGATATTGGTAGCCGCTTCGATCCCGGCGTTGCCCGCAGCCAGGAGAAACTGGCGATCCCGATCACTATGCTTTTCCGAGAATGCGGCGGCCACCTTGATTACCCGGTCCAGGGTCTCCGACTTGTGGTCGGAAAGATAGGCAATCACCGGCATGACCGAGCCCTCCACGTTTAAAAAGTCCGGAGTGAAGGTTACCGCCAGATTGCCGGCGTAATTTAGTTCTTTCTGATTGCGGGAGATGGCCAGCCATTTGGGACTCCCCTCGTAGGTGCCGGCCGTGACCTGTCGCACCGCATCGGCCAGGGAAGTAACGGTCTGGACCCTGGGCACCTGGCGCAGAGCCCAGGCCAGACGGTCGGCCTCAATGAGGGTCTCGTACTTCATGACCCCATCCGGCGGGGTTTTGACGATCACGGCGAACTGATCACTGGAGAGTCCGTAATTGGCGATCATATAGGCGTTGTCCCGGTTGTAGCGCGAATCCGGTCGGAGTTCGGGCGCCCCGGGGTCCAAATTCCCGATCTTAAGATGGACGCTCATAGCCAGGCCGAAACCGGCCAGCAAGGCCGCAAAGGCCACCGCACCGATGGCCCAGCGTCGCTCGGTGAACCGGCAGAGAAAACTCCAGATGGCCCCGGCTCCCTTTGGTCGGCTTTCCTCTTTCTCCATCCGGAGGCTGCGCTGGGCTGCAGCCGGACTCACCCCGATAAAAGAAAGGAGTACCGGCAAGAGCATGAGGTTGGTGAAGATGAGCACCGCCACCCCGAGACTGGCGAAAAGGGTCAGGTGCCTGATTACCGGAATGTCGATCAACATCAGCACGGCAAATCCGACCGCATCGGCCAAAAGGGCCGTCAGCCCGGCCAGAAAGAGCCTGCGAAAGGTATATCGGGCGGCCACCAGCCTGTGGGTGCCCCGGCCCACGTCCTGCATGATGCCGTTCATCTTCTGGGCACCGTGGGACACGCCGATGGCAAAAACCAGAAACGGCACCAGGATGGAATAGGGGTCGAGGTCAAAGTCGAAGGTCGCCACCAGCCCTATCTGCCAGAGCACAGCGATCAACGAGCAGACGATCACCAGCACTGTGCTGCGGATGCACCGGGTGTAAAGAAAGATGACCAGAACGGCGATAACGGCGGCCACCAGGAAATAGATCATGACCTTCATCAGGCCTTCGATCATATCCCCCATGATCTTGGCAAAGCCGATGATGTGGACCTTAATCTTACCGGCCTTACTTTTATCGCCTTTTTCATAATTGGCCCGGATGTGTTTCTCCAGGTGACGGGAGAGGGCGCGGTAATCAAGCCGGCGTCCGGTGTCGGGGTCCAGGTCCAGTAGCGGCACCGTAATCATGGACGATTTAAGGTTATTGGCCACCAGACTGCCGATAATACCCGCCCGGCCGATGTTTTGCCTGAGTTGATCGATAGTCTTTTCCGACCCGTCATAGTTATCCGGCATGACCGGTCCGCCGGTGAAACCTTCCTCGGTAAGTTCCTTCCAGCGCACCAATGGCGTCCAGAGGGATTTCAACCAGGCCCGATTCACCCCAGGGGTAAGAAAAAGCTCATCATTAATCTGTTTCAGGACCTCCAGATACTCCGGATCGAAGATATCCGTCCGGGTATTCTCCACCACCACCCGCAGGGAATTACCGAGCCCCCGCAAATTGTTTTTATTATCCAGATAGTTCTTGATATAGGGTTGACTCTGGGGAATCATTCTCTCGAAGCTGGCGTTGATGACGATCTTTCGGGCCTGAAAGGCCAGGATCAGGGTGATGAGAGCACAGGCGATGATCAAAGGCACCCGGTTGTTAAAAATCAGCCTTTCAAGCCTGTTTCCGGACCTGATATCGAAATCGTTCAGGTCCTGTACTACCGGCATTTCATCAATTTTATCTTTGTCCGTCCCGACATCCATTTTCAGTTCTCCCAAGCTATGGCTACCTGAACCGTTTCGATTGCAAGCCTAAAAGTCCGACTAATAACAGGGTTTCCCTGTCGAGGGCTACGATCGCCGATGCCGGAACGGGTCGCCCCGTCTTGACCGGATCGAAGCTACGGCCGTCGTCGCAGCTCACGAGAAGCTGTCCACCCTGACTGACTAACAGGATACATCCGTCTTCGGTCAGGGTAGCTCCATTGAGACCCGCTTGTACCCTGGTCTCCACCTTCTGCCAGTGGGCACCGTTGTCCAGACTGCGGAAAGCATGGCCCCGCAGTCCGAAGACGATCACCTTACCCGGCTTGCCCGTAATCCCGAAGAAGGTCCCTTTATGCGGAACGGTACAGAGACGGAATCGTCGACTTTGCCGATCAAGCTTTAATACCAGTCCTTGCTCTCCGCAGATGAACAGGTCCTGGCCGATCCGGCGAACAGCATAGAGGTGCAGCCGTTTGGGGTTCTCGGTTCGATCAAACCAGGGCTCCCAGGTTCGACCGCCGTCGACGGTCTGAAAAATGAGATTGAAGGTGCCGACGATGAAACCGGTTTTCTCGTCATCGAACCAAACGTCCAGGAAGGGTTTATCCGGTCCTTCCTGCTCAAATTGTTTCACCTCATTCATAAAGCGTTGCCTGGCCTCGGCGCCGCCGTGAAGATCCTTGGGCGGATGTTCAGTGTAATGGCTTATCATGACCCGGGCCGCTTCCCGGCCGTCGAACTGCCTGGTCCAGGTGACACCCTTATCCGGGCTGTGCAGTACCACGCCTTCATGCCCAACCGCCCATCCTTTCTCGGGAGATGGAAAATGAACGGCCGCCAGATCGGAGCTGACCGGAACCTGTGCCTGGGACCAACTCTTCCCCTGGTCGTCCGAATAAAGAATGTGGCCCCGCCAGCCGACGCTGACTAACCGTTTGCCGGCCCTTGTGACTCCGTTAAGCAGTGTTTTTTGGGCCAGGGTGCTTTTCAAGGCCGGTGTATCCAGCACATCCTTAAAGCCGGAGGCCCCGGAACGGACGGTAACCGCTAAGGCCGCAATCATCAAGGGGAGGGCTAAAAGTCGTGGAATCATTTTGGTCTCCTGAATGCAGGCTTGTGGTCTCAATGCAAGTCGATCAAGGCAATCCCGACCGATACGATTCACCGGGATTGCCTTGCCCATCCCCTTTAGCGAAGGCCGCTGCCGGCCAGTCCATCGGGGCTGAACTCCACGTCCCGCAATTTATTGGTGTATTTGATGCCTTTCCGGGGCCAGAAGTTGACTGCATAGGAGTGGGCGATCAGGTCGTAATAGGTTTGCATGTCCGCGCTGGGCGCCGGCAGGTCATAGCTCGGCGACATATAGGCCAAGCCCATACGATACATATTGCCCCGCTTGTCGTATTCATCCGAGGCCAGGGCCGTCCAGGAATCTTCATCCAGGTAGTAGGTACGCTTACTGTAGATATGCCGCTTTCCTTCAGCCAACGTTCCTTCCACCACCCAAACCCGGTGCAGTTCCCAACGGACCAGGTCCGGATTCAAATGTTTCGGCGTCAGGACCTGTTTCATGTCCCCTTGAAAGTAAGACAATTTATAGTTGTTGTACGGAACATAAATTTCCTTTTTACCGATAAGCTTGAAGTTGAACCGCTCCATTGATCCATTAAAGAGAAAAGTGTCATCATAGCAGCTTCCGCCGGCTGTTCCGGGATTGGGGGTATCGAAGGCAATGTCCGGCGCCAACCTCACCCGGCGTTGACCGGGGAGATACTGCCAGGCTCGCCGTCCTTTTTCCGTATAATCAAGCGGTTCCAAGATAATAACGGCCTCCCCGGCCCGGCGGGGAGGTCCCGTATATAAGGCCTTCATCCTGTAGAAGTAATCCACTTTCATTTTACCGGTATCATAGAAGGGGTAATCAAAAATAAAGGTAGCGATCAACGATAATGACGGAATACCGGCCGAATCGATATTATAGGATTCGAAGTTGATAGTGTAGGCGTCCCCGGAAAAACGGGTCAGATGGTTCCACATGGCCTCATAGCCATCTTTCGGTATCGGGAAAGGATACCCGGCATGGGCGTTTTGCAACGACAAACCTTCTCTGGCGGTTTTGGCCTTTAGGGCGTTCTTTACCGTATTGGCAGCGACGAACTCCGGAAAGGCCACCGTCCGGTGGGTTTTATAAATGTCAATGCGGAAGCTCGGGTATTTTTTCATCAAGGCCTTCGTGCCTTCGGTTAATTTATCGGCATATTGGGCTATATTCTTGGCATCGATCGAAAATAAAGGCTTTTCGCCCATGAACGGATCGGGGCGTAAACCGGAACCCTTTACATAACCCGCCGGGGGATTGATCAGCCCGCCGGTATATTCAGGAATCGACCCTTCAGCGTTTCCGGCCTTTACGGCACCGATCGGCGTCAACGTCGTGCCCAGTTTTTTGGCCTCTTCTTGGCTGACCGCCCCGATAGCCCATCCCGCACAAACCAACACCAAGGCAACTGCTATCATGTATTTTCGAATGATCATGACTTTTTCCCTCCTTTTCCTAAAAGGTAACTTTGAAAGTAAAGGTGACCATGCCGCGGTCACTGAGCAAGGCCAGGGGACCATTGGCCACGGTGACGGCACCTGTCGGCCCGGTAACGTAGTCTCCAATAAAATCGATGTACTTGAGGTCGAATCTATATTTGCTATAGGCATCCAGGGAAACCCCGAGGCTATAGTTCCCGGCATTCTCATTGCCGCCCAGGGTGATGGCCGAGTTCCCAAACAAACCCCGGCTGTAGGAAAGCGGCATCGACAGGTCCATCCCCGGAAAGACCTGATACCAGGTAGGCGTGAAATTGATTCCAAAGCCTGCATAGTCCGGGGTGACGAGATCGATGGCCGTATAACCGCCCCGTCCTTTAAAATATTGGAGCCCCTGGGTCACGGTGTCCCAGCGGCTCCAGGTAAACTCCAGACTCCAGGCGGCCAGATCACACAACGGCGGCGTTACAATCCCGACAAAGTTGACTAACCCGTGCCAGGTGTTGCCCCTGGCCCCCAGGGTCTCCCCCTCGGCCGGACGCTGGGTGCTCGCTACCGCATCACTGATCAGCGGCATATTTTTCCGGTAAGATACCTCCGCACCAACGCTGATCCCGAGGATTTGCTTGGCCAAGCTCAGGCCGTACAAATCGATGGAATCCCCATAAACAAAAAAGTATTGGCCTTTCGCCGGGTTCAATTGCGTTTGGGGCAATTTGTCGGAAAGACGACGATAGTAGGCACCGATTGTCCCGTCGAGCCACTGAGGCGTCCAGCGGGCCGACAACCCCCAGTCCTTCTTGCCGCTGGGTTGAATATCGTTACCATGAATGAATCTCACAGGGCCGGCTATGAGCGATTCCCCTCCCTGCAACAGCACGTCGGAAAAACCGAGATAGGCGCCGGCTTCAGGTAATCGATAGGGCTCCCATTCCAGGAAGTATTGAGCGGCAACAGAGAATTTATCGGTAAGTTGCGCTTGCGTCGAGACATTGAAAAGGGGACGGAATAACTCTTTAGCCTCTGAACCCGGCACGGCAAAGGCCTTTAAGGTATCGATGGGCATCTGGGCATAGGAAACGCTATGGATCGCCCCGGAAAACAACAAGCTTTCACCCCAATAAACCGTATGCCGGCCGACCTTGAGATTCACCGGGACGGCCCCGAGATCGAATTTGCCGAAGGCAAAGGCATCGAGCAACTCTCCGTCAGGTCCTGCAAAATATCTTTTGGTCACATTATGCAACCCCAGGGCCGGACGTCCGTTTTCCAGATGATTGGAGGTGGCCACAGAG
Source organism: Deltaproteobacteria bacterium (assembly GCA_016219225.1). Lineage (NCBI taxonomy): Bacteria > Pseudomonadati > Myxococcota > Myxococcia > Deltaproteobacteria bacterium. The sequence continues at coordinate 25,749 of JACRBX010000194.1, read as the reverse complement.
TTGTTATCCAAAGAACCATGATACCGTTGATCATACCAGCCGGCTGCGCTGAAACGGGCGCCGAACCTCTTTTTAATTTGTATATCGAATTCGGACAGGATATCGATCCGATTCGATACGATTCCTTTGTTAAAGTTTCGGTCCCCGTCATCGGCATTGGGGAATTTAAGAATTGCGTTGTCCTGACCTTTGGTCCGATATCCGAAGTTGTACTTAAAAGTGTTATCCCAGCGAAGGTCGAGATCCTCTATCCCGGTCTTGATCTCAAAGGCCCCGACAGTGCCGCTGAGTACCAAAAGACCGGCTAAGGCCATCGTAATCCATCGGAGCCTCATCCCCGGAAGTCCCCTCGACTGTTTTCTTAACCCTTTCGTTTTACCCATTTCCCTCTTCCTCCTTTCCACCAATTTAGTAGGTTAGATCATATGGAAGAGGGGGTTAATTTTCACCGCCCGAATAGACTGAAATGATCATAATTATCTACCCGTCCGAATTGCCGGTATGAACCGTTCCTCGGGAATATCTCTTTTGAATCAGACTTATTAAAAATGTCCGAAAGCAATAATCGGGCGGGGTGGAAGGTGTCCATTGTCATTGACTAATTCCGGGAACTATACTATAGGTTTAAAAATAGACGGGAACTCGAATAGGATGAAACCTATTTCATTTTTAGAACAATCCCCGAAATCCACTAAGGTCGATGGCTAAAAAAAAATCTTTTGTCCAGCCTATATTTCAGTCCAAGCTGAATCCACCTATCAGCAGCCGTGTTTCAGTCCCCCGAGCCCGGCTTATCGATCAGTTGAAATCCGCCCGGCAGGCCAAGTTGATCTTGTTATGCGGTCCAGCCGGATTCGGCAAAACGACCCTAATGGTTCAGTGGCTGAACTGCCTGCATGAACAGGGGATCCCTACTGCCTGGCTGGCCCTTGACGAAGCGGACAATGACCCTGGTCGTTTTCTCACCTATCTTATCGGAGCCATACAGAAAAACATTCCCAGTTTCGACCTCACCGGACTGGAGCCGAGCCTGATGAACGCCGGACATGCTTCAACCGGATTACTCTTATACGTATTGGAACGCTTGTCTGCTTTCCCCGCCTCTCTCACCCTCTTTCTGGACGACTTCGGAGTCATTCAATCACCGGAGGTGCTCAATATAGTCCAGCAGCTTCTTCACCATCTTCCGGCGGATAAACAGTTGATCATCGCCCTCAGGCAGATTCCGGCACTTCGGATCGAAAGGATTCGAGCTCAAGGAGAACTTCTTGAGATCGATTTTAAAGGATTACAATTCTCTCGCGATGAAACGGAACAATTCATTCGGCAGACACAAGGTCTGGACCTGGATGAAAACGAAATAGAATATTTGTACCAGGTTACCGAGGGATGGGCTGCGGGACTTCAGCTCTCCACCCTTTCCTCGATATGGCGAAAAAATCAGGAGAACAGCAATCAAACCCATTCCTGGGCCGCCGGCAAGGTTTATGACTACCTGGCGGAAGAAGTCCTGACTCGCCAGCCGGAAAAAATCCAATCGTTCCTCCTTAAAACAAGCATTCTCAAAAGGCTGACCGGCCCGCTCTGCAATAGACTCACCGGTCGAAGCGACGGATATGAGACGCTGGATTACCTGGAGAAGGCCAACATTTTTCTGGTCCCTCTGGATGCGGAACGTCGCTGGTATCGTTACCACGGCCTTTTTGCCAAATTCCTCCGGACCAGGCTCGAACGGGAGGGAGACCAAGATGGTATAGACCTCCATCGGGCCGCGAGCGAATGGTACGCTGCTGTGGGTGAGATTCAGGAGGCAGCCGAACATGCCATGTCAGCCGGCGATGTGGAGTATGCCGCGAACCAGATGGAAGGTTGCGCTTTTGATCTGGTGAGGAACGGTCTGACGGCGACCATAGTCGAATGGGGGGAATGGCTGCCGAAAACTGTTCTTGCCCGTCACCCGGTCTTGCATCTCGCCTACACCTATGCCCTGATCGTCAGACACAAACCCGAAAAAGCGCTGGAGGTACTGGATCAGTTAGGGCATCATGGGGAACAGTCCCATATTGACGACCACATCAATAGAGATCTTTATAATCTCCGGATATTAGCTCTATCGGTACAGGACAAGATGAAGGAATGCGAACAGGTAACAACGGACGCTCTGGCCGAACTCGACGTCTTACACCTGGATCGGCAAATACGATTTCTCCCGACCCTATTCCATATCGCCGGGTTATTGAAAATAACCGTTGGTCGATTTGAAGAGGCCCTTGAGTATACCTGGCAATCAGCCCAACTCGTCAGCCGGACGACCGGAGTAATGCTGTTATTCAACAAGTTTCTTGAACAGGCTATCGGTTTCACCCAGGGAAAACTCAATGAAGTGCTGGCGGTCACCCATTCCGCTCTTGACGAAACCAAATCCAGCCCTTCCCGGTTTTCCGGTGGTGGGACGGCCGTTGCGGTGCTTCAGGCCGAGATCCTCTATGAAAAAAACGAGTTGGCCAAGGCGGAAAAGTTGCTCCTTACTTATAATACCATGGTGCAGATCGCTATCCCGGACGTCATGATCATGGGACTACGGACTTTGGCCCGAATTCGTGCGGCCTATGGTGACTTTACCGGCGCGCTCAGATATCTTACCCAACTGGAACGGCTTGGTGCCGAAAGAGGGCTTCCACGGGTCTCGGCGACAGCCCGTCAGGAACGCATACGCATTGCCCTTCAGCGTGGCGAACCGGAACGGGCCCTGGAGATTTCCCGGCATCATGATGACCGAATAATATGGCTGTCTTTTGAGGGGCGTTGTATGATCGGCAACAACCCTGAGACACCGGAAATCACCCGCCTACGATTGATGATGGGACGGGGGCAGGCCCGGAAAGTTTTAGAGCCTTTGAAGAATGAGTTAAGCAAGGCGGAAAGTTTGGGATTCGTTCGTCAGGGCCTTCTGCTGCGTATCCTTATAGCCAAGGCCATGGAGTCCTGTGAAGAAAAAAGACAGGCCCTTCGGGTATTAAGGGATGCACTGATAATGGCCCAGGGTGAAGGGTTCATCCGGAGCTTTGTGGATGAGGGAGACCCGATTCCCAAGATGATCCGGGAAATACACAAATTTGCCGCGTCCGCCGGGATGATAGGGCGGGGAAGTATCTCTGTGGAATATCTCGACCGGATTCTCCTGGCCATCGGGGAGGTCACACCCTGTTCCATCAGTCCCAAAACCGATCAGGGATCCACCCCCCCGGAACCCCTTACCGGCCGGGAGATCGATATCTTGGAGAAAGTGGCTATGGGGCTTTCCAACGAGGATTTAGCCGATCAATTGTGCATTTCCATCCATACCGTCCGGTTTCACCTCCGCAACATTCATTGGAAGTTAGGGGCCCATAATCGAACCCAGGCCGTGGCCCTGGCCCGCAATTTTGGTTATATCCGGTGATGGGATTTTTACAGGGATCGGGACTAATTTCCATTCTCCGGGCCAACGAGTCAGGATGATTTTGGAGAAAAATGACTATTACACTGATTGAGGTGACCGATGGGACAAAACCTTAAAGGATTCGTCATGGCCCTGGTCGGGGGATTGATCAGCTTCGGCCTCGTCGGCTTTTTATCGGCCCAGCAGACAGGTAATCCTTCCGATCTGGATAGCCGGGTTACACGCTTCTTAGAGGAGAACAGAAACGCCTGGTCTGATTTGAACGTACCTTACGTCGATGGACAAGTTCTTTATTCCCTGGTGCTCAAGGGCCATTTCAAAAATATCCTGGAAATCGGCACGTCAACCGGACATTCGACCATCTGGCTGGCCTGGGCGGCTTCTAAAACCGGCGGCCGGGTCACCACTATTGAAATCGATCGCGGGCGGCATGAAAAGGCCCTGGTCAATTTCAAAAAAGCCGGGGTGTCCTCCTATATCGATGCCCGCCTGGCCGACGCCCACGAGCTTATTCCCCGGCTCCCAGGCCCCTATGACTTCGTCTTCTGTGATGCCGAAAAGGAGGGCTATCTTAAGTATTTCCTCGATCTGGAAGGCAAGTTAAGCCCCAACGGCTGCTTTACGGCCCACAATGTTTCGTGGACCCACGATCCCCACATCAAAAAATTCCTGGATCGCGTGAAAAGCCATCCCGGATTCCGGACCGTCATTGAACAGGGCGGCGGAGAGGGCATCTCCGTCAGTTGCCGGGATAAAAATTAAAAAAAGGCCTCAGACATGAAAAAGCCAGCCCATGACAGGGATTCCCTGACGAATTTTTCTGTTGACTATAACCTCTCATGGTGTAAAATCTTAAATTAAGAGATTTAGAGAGGAGGGTCTATGTCATTGGTAAAAGTAAAGCGGTTCGCTCAGGTGACAATCCCTGCCGATATCCGCAGGAAGGCCCATATCGAGCAGGGCGATTTCATCGAGGTATCCTATGAGACCGGACAGATCATCATGACTCCGAAACGGGTTTCCGATAAAACCGTAGATTGGGCGCGGAAATTCGACGAAACCCTCGGGAGTGTAAGGGAAACGGCGAAAAGGGCTGGTATAACCGCAAAGAAGATCGATGAGGCCGTCAAGACCGCCCGGAAGAAGGCGGCCCGTTGAGGGCGGTTATAGATACCAACATTTTCCTGGCCGGGTTGCTCAATGCCGAGGGCGGCGCGGCAAAAATCATTCAAGCCTTCCGGGACGGAGAGTTTCATCTCGTTGTCACACCGGGGGTGTTTGATGAATATGTCCGAGTCCTTCATCTCTTCGATAACGCCATTCCCGCGTCCCAGAGCGAGGAATTACTCGAACTTGTTTTTGAAAAGGCCGTTAAAGTCAGACCGGCAGCGGCCAGCGGGTTGTGTAAGGACGGGGATGATGAAAAGTTTATTTCCGCCGCCCTGGCCGGCCATGCGGCCTTACTGGTGACCAAAAACAAAAAACATTTCCCCAAGGAGGTCTCTTCGATAAAGATCGTAACTGTGCGGGACTTCCTTCGGGAGATCGAGCGACTGCGGGTTGAGGCGATTAGAATCTAACTTTTCTCCCCCTTCTCAATCTTGGCCCAGGAATCCTTTAAAGGCACCGTACGGTTGAAGACCAATCTGCCGGCCTTCATCTCCACGGGATCGACACAAAAATACCCCTGCCTTTCGAACTGAAAAAGCATCCCCGGAGCGGCCCCGGCCAGAGCGGGTTCCAACTTGCTGGCGGTCAAGGTGACCAAAGAATTAGGATTCAAGACCCTGGTAAAATCTCCCTCCTCCACATCTTCAGGATCGGACTTCAGGAACAGGTGCTCGTATAAACGAACTTCGGCCTCAACCGCCCGGGCGGCCGATACCCAGTGTAAAGTCGCCTTGACTTTGCGACCGTCCGGTGAATCCCCCCCGCGGGTGGCCGGATCATAGGTGCAATGGAGTTCGGTGACCTCTCCGGTCTGTTCATCCCTAACCACACCGACGCAGGTAATAAAATAGCCATACCGCAAACGAACCTCCCGGCCCGGAGCCAGACGGAAGAATTTTTTGGGCGGGTCTTCCCTGAAATCATCGGCTTCAATGTAAAGGACCTTGGAAAAAGGCACCATCCTGGTCCCCATAGCGGGATCTTCCGGATTATTAACGGCCTCGAGTTCTTCTACCTGATCCTCAGGATAATTGTCTATGACCACCTTGAGGGGCCGCAGTACCGCCATGACCCGCTGTGCCCGCTTATTCAGGTCCTCCCGCAGGCAGTGCTCCAGCAGGGCGATATCCACCACGCTGTTGCTCTTGGCCACCCCGATCCGATCACAAAAATTTCGCAGCGATTCCGGAGTATAGCCCCGCCGGCGCAAACCGGAAATCGTCGGCATCCGGGGGTCGTCCCAGCCGGAAACAAGCCCTTCCTGGACCAGTTTTAAAAGCTTGCGCTTGCTCATGACCGTATAGGTCAGATTTAAACGGGCGAATTCGATCTGCCGCGGATGGTGAATCTCCAGGGCCTCCAAAAACCAGTCATAGAGCGGTCGATGGTCTTCAAACTCCAGGGTGCAGATCGAGTGCGTGATGCCTTCCAGGGAATCGCTCTGTCCGTGGGCGTAATCATAACTGGGATAGATACACCATTTATCCCCGGTCCGATGATGGCTGGCCTTCAAAATCCGGTACATGACCGGATCCCGCATATTGATATTCGGGTGGGACATATCGACCTTGGCCCGTAAGGTTCGAGTCCCTTCATCAAATTCACCAGCCCGCATGCGGGTAAATAAATCCAGGTTTTCCTCTCTGGAGCGATTTCGAAAGGGACTTTCCTTGCCCGGCTCGGTCAACGTTCCCCGGTATTTGCGGACCTCATCGGGGCTCAGGTCACAGACATAGGCCTGGCCTTTTTCGATTAACTGCAGGGCAAATTCATAAAGGTGATCAAAATAATCCGAGGCATAGAATTCCCGATCATCCCAACTGAATCCCAACCAGCGTACATCCTCTTTAATCGAGTCCACATATTCCACTTCCTCTTTGGTGGGATTGGTGTCGTCAAAACGTAGATTGCAATACCCCCCGAATTCTTTGGCCAACCCGAAGTTGAGACAGATGGACTTGGCATGGCCGATATGGAGATAACCGTTGGGTTCGGGTGGAAAACGGGTATGGACCCGGCCCTGATTTTTATTATTTTTTAAATCCTCTAAAATGATCTCTTTGATAAAATGGGAAGAAACCGGGGCATTATTGGACATGGTAAAAACTCCTCAGAAATATTTTATTAAACCCCATGCCCCGCGGGGCACCCGCGAAGCATGAAAATAGGTTCAGGGCTCAGGGTTCAAAAGGTTTTTCATATTTGAAACTTGCATCTTGCATCTTGAAACTTTATTTTCATGTTAAATAGGCTGGTTTTTCGGATCGATATTTCTTATAATGGCAAAAAGTCGTTAATTTCTCAACAAAAATATGAGGAAGGACCTGATATGGAACACCTTATTTCTCAAGCCGCCCAATGGATTATAGATTCCAAAAAGCTTATTGTCTTTGTCGGAGCGGGCTTAAGTACCGAATCGGGTATCCCCGACTTTCGCAGCCCGGGTGGGATCTGGGACCGCTATAATCCGGAAGATTTCTATTTTCAGAATTTTGTTGCCTGTGAACAATCCCGCCAGAAATACTGGCAGATGGCCACGGAAATGTATGCAACGATCAGGGAGGCCCAACCCAACCCGGCCCATCTGGCCATTGCCGAATTAGAGAGACTGGGCCGGCTTGACCGGGTCATCACCCAGAACATCGACGGCCTCCATTTCAAGGCCGGCAACAGCCCGGAAAAGGTGATCGAACTCCATGGAACGGCCCTCTTTGTCTATTGCCTTTCCTGCAAAAAAAAGTATGACCGGGATGAAATCCAGGGGCGTTTACAAAAAGGCATTAAAGTCCCTTACTGCGATGACTGCGGCGGGATCTTGAAACCAGCCACCATCTCTTTCGGCCAATCCATGCCGGAAAAGGAAACCCAGGAGGCCTTTGAGAGGGCGGCCCTGGCCGATCTATTTATGGTCATCGGCTCTTCCCTGGCGGTCCAGCCGGCCGCTTCCCTGCCCCAGACAGCCAAAAGGAACAAGGCCCGTCTGGTGATCGTTAATCGGGATTCAACCCCCTTGGACGGGATAGCCGACCTGGTCATCCATGGTCAGGCCGGACCGGTCATGGCTGGAATAGTAGCGTCAGTAAAAAAAATGCTGGATACTTGATACTGGATAAAACCCTTCAACCCTCTTCCGCCGTCATTTGTTCCTTGTCCGTCATCCCTTTCGCAGGATCCATCCGGATCGTATAACTGGGCGGGGTGATGGATTCCCCCCGGCAAAGGAAACATCTGCTGGGAGGGGTCAGGCGGTCCCTCTTTTTAAAGACAAACCCGCATTTTCGGCAAACCGCCGGCTGAACCAGAAATTTTCCCTCCGGGATTTTGGACCGGGCGATGTGGGCCAAGTGCTCATAGACCTCCTTTTCCCGGATCCCCACGGCCTGGGAAATCTCCTTGGCCGTGAGTTCCTGGTCCTTTAAAAGAAAGATAATGGATTGCCGTAATGTACCCACTCCCCTATCCTTTAAAATTGCTTGACAAGACGATTCGAATAGAATACCTTTATAACGAGTAACTTATTGAATGTCAAGACTAAATTGTCAAAAACCGAATAGTCCGCTTATTGAAACGCCGGAAGATCAGTTGAATGATCACCATTGAAAACCTGACTAAAAATTATGGGAAAGTCACGGCCCTCGCCTCCTTGTCCCTTAAGATCCATAAAGGGGAAATCTTCGGTCTTTTGGGTCCTAATGGGGCCGGGAAGACCACCACTATCAAGATATTAAATACCCTGGTTAAACCGACTTCCGGCCGGGCACTGTTGGACGGGTTTGATGTGGTCCGAAATCCCCTGGCCATCAAGCAACGGATCGGGGTAGTCCCCCAGGAAAACAACCTCGACCGGGATCTGACGGCCTATGAGAATCTTAAAATCTATGGACTGCTCCATCACATCCCGGACCTCACCAAACAAATCGAGGAACACCTCCGGTCCCTGGATCTCTGGGAGAGACGTAATGATATGGTCCAGGCCTTTTCCGGAGGCATGCAAAGGCGGCTGCTCATTGCCCGGGCCGTGCTGGGGAACCCTCAAATCCTCTTTCTGGACGAACCGACCATTGGTTTGGATCCGCAAGTCCGCCGGGAGATCTGGAACAGGATCCGGAGGATCAGGACCCAGGGCGGGACCGTCCTCCTGACCACCCATTATATCGAGGAAGCCGAAGCCTTGAGCGACCGGGTGGGCATCCTGGCCAAAGGAAAACTGATTGCCCTGGATATGCCGGAGAACCTCAAAAAGCTGGTTGGGGAATACGTGGTCGAATACTTGAATCAGGACGGCAGCAAGGGTTATCAGATGTGCCGGAGCCGGGAAGATGCCCGCTGCCGGCTGAACGAGGCCGATAGCGAGATGACCCTCCGAAAGGCCAACCTGGAAGATGTCTTTGTCAGGCTGACGGGAGAAAAGATTATGAAATGAAGCGGGTACTGGTTACTCGTTACTCGTTTTAACCAGTAACCAGTAACGATCTGCCACACTCGTAACGGAGGAAACGCTGGATAAACCTATCAATGATATTTTGCGTGATTCCATGAACTGGTATCCGATCTTTCTCAGGGAGATGCTGCAATTTAAAAAGAAGCTTTTCCGCCTGGGATATATCTTTACCTCCATGATGGTCCCTCTACTTTATCTGTTGGCCTTTGGATTGGGCCTGGGCCGTAGTATACAACTTTCAACAGGAAGTTATTTGAATTTTCTCCTGCCCGGTCTGGTGGCCATGAGTTCCATGAACAATTCCTATAACTGGGTGGCCAGCGGTCTGAATCTGAGCCGCCTCTATTTCAAAACCTTTCAGGTCCTGGTCCAGGCCCCGATTGCTCCCACCTCTATTATGGGCGGTTATGTCCTTTCCGGTATGGTTCGGGGCCTTTTCGCTTCTCTGATGATTATCCTGGTGGGACTCCTGGCCGATGCCGGTTTTCATCTCTCTTTTCTTTTCGTAATCACCCTGCTACTGAATTGTTTTTTGTTTTCCAATTTAGGCGTCATTGTGGGGATGATCACCAAGAGCCATGAGGACACTTCCACTTATGCCAATTTTTTTATCCTGCCCATGGTCTTTTTCAGCGGCACTTTTTTCCCTATCGACCGGATGCCCAACCTGCTTAAGGGCATCATCCTCTGCCTGCCCCTGACCCATACCAACATCCTGATCAGAAAATCGGCCCTCGACGGCCAGGGTTGGCTGTCCCTTTTGGTCCTGGCCGCCTATGCCGCCCTGTTTTTTTTCCTGGGTTCCCGCCTGATAAAAAATTACAGCGAATAATGACCGTCTTTGCGGTCCTCCCATTTAAAACCTTCATGCTCAAGGGCCACAACGAATCATGAAAATGGGCCGTAAGGGCGGGTTTAAAACCCACCCCTACAGAGGTCCTATGGGAGTGGGGTTTTTCATGCTTGAAACTTGCATCTTGCAACTTGAAACAGGCAACTTTCTCTTCACCGACCCCAGACCCCCGATCTCTGATCCCTGAAGGTTATTTTCATATCAGGCCAAACGGGCCTTTAATTTAAGATAGGGGCCGCCGTCTGTCACCTTGACCCATTCCTTATGGCCTTTGCCGCACAGGCCCAGGCCGCTGATTTCGAGGGAATTCCCCACCATGGAGATGGACTGAAGCAGATCCGGGACATCGCCGGTAATGATAACCGGCGTAAAGACCCGGCCGGTCAATTGCCCGTTTTTTATTTCTTCGGCGTAATAGCCCTCCAATTGGATACCCCAGCCTTTGGGATCTTCCATACCATTGGACGGATGATCCAGAAAGAATCCCTCCGCAATAGAGCCCACCATTTGTTCAAAGGAATGTTTCCCGGGCCCGAAACAGGTATTGGTCATCCGGGCGTAGACCTTTCTCTCAAAAGATTCCCGGCGGCCGTTGGCCGATCGCTCCAGGCCCAAACGGGTGGCCGAATTCAAATCCGTCAGTCCCCTTTTTAAAATCCCTTTTTCGATGATCCTGGTCTCTCTGGCCGGTTCCCCTTCATGATCAAAGAAAAAAGAGGCCGCCTGACCGGGAAGGGCCGGGGAATCAAACATATTCACCAGGGGTGAAGCCACCGGCTTATCCAGATAGTCCTCACCTCTGGCCCGCTTTTTTAAAAACATGTCCGTTTCCATCCCGTGGCCAAAGGCCTCATGGGCGAAGATGCCGGCGAATTCCGGGGAAAAGACACAATCATAGGTCCCTGGGCGCAGGCGGGGGGCCCCGAGCATTTTCCCGCAATCCCGGACCATTTGTTCCAGCTTTTCCTCAGGGATAAAGGCCTTTTCAAATCCGCCCTGAAGGGCTTGACCGGTATGGAGATGGACCGATCGCTCCTCCCCCTTCATGACCACCATGGCCACCATCTGGGTCCGGCGCAGGTCCTGAAATAATACCTTATGGCGGTTGACGAATAACTCCCGGTTCCGCACATGGGCATACTGGCCGGTGGCCTGGACGATACGCTTATCTTTTTGATGAAGCCGGTCTTTTAAGGCCGTACAGGCCCCGATCTTTTCCTTCAAAGGGATGGACTCAGGGTATTTTTCAACAGAAACAAAATAGTCCTTTTCCAATTTTGGACCGGGATCGATAAAAGGGCCGTCATAAAAAATCCCCTGATCTTTTCCCATTTCTTTAAGTTGGCGGGAAATTATTTCAAGACCTTTTTCGGATAGATCCGAAGTAGCGGCCTCTAAAAAATAGCGGCCGTTGAAGGCCGTCAAGACCACCCCCCGCACCGGATCCAGGAGTTCGGCCTGTTGCTGCCGCGTCTGAACCGCCAGGCGCTCGCCGAAGCTTTCCGTGGCCAGGAGGGCCGCGTAGGGGAAAAGCCGTTCCAGGTCAAAAATGATATCCTGGGCAAACGATTTAAAAAGATTGGAACTGATCATGGGCTGTCTTCCCTTCCTTTCAGCCTTGAGCTTTCAGTTTTGAGCTTCCTGCTTCAACCATTTTCTTCCCTATACCTCAATTTCGGCGTTTCGATCATCACCGTGGTTCCAGGGGGGACCGAATGGGTCAACCAGACATTCCCGCCGATGACCGAACCGGTCCCGATGACCGTCTCACCGCCCAAGATCGTCGCCCCGGAATAAATGGTTACCTTGTCTTCAATGGTGGGATGCCGTTTGCTCTTCCTCAACAGCTCCCCCTGTTCCTCCATGGGCAGACTTAAAGCCCCTAAGGTGACCCCCTGGTAGATCCGGACCCGGTCCCCGATAATACAGGTTTCCCCGATAACCACACCGGTCCCATGATCGATAAAAAAGTCCCGCCCGATCCTGGCTCCGGGATGGATATCAATACCGGTGACGCTGTGGGCATATTCCGTCATCATCCTGGGCAATAAGGGGATCTCCTGGACCCACAACTCGTGGGCCAGACGATAGATGGAGATAGCCAGGATACTCGGGTAGCCGAAAATAATCTCATCATAACTTTTGGCCGCCGGGTCTCCCTGATAGGCGGCCCGCACATCATCCCCTAAAACCTTCCTTAATTCGGGGAGTTTTTTTAAAAAAACCAGGGCCTCCTTTTGTCCCCTTTCAACGCACAAGGTGCAAACCTGCTGATAGCGGCGGCATTCGTGCCGGATACTTAAAGATATCTGTCTGGAAAGCAGTTCAAAAAGGGCACTGATTTCAATCCCTATTTGATAAGAAAGGGTGATCTCATCCATTTCCCGGGGCCCAAAATAGCCGGGAAAGAGGACCTTTCTTAAACTGTCAATGATTTCAAGGGCGGCCTCCCGGGAAGGCAATCCGGCCAGGTTCAGATGATGAAACGTTTTTTGATCCTGACAGCTTTCGACCAGTTCGGAAACAAGGGTCGGGAGTTCCTGGCGGGATGATAAAGGATGACTGCATTCCCCCTCAACATCCGGCTGATGGGAAGGTTCTTCCATAACACAGGGTCGTTCGGCTTTCTTCATGAAGTCCGCTCCGTTAATAATTTTTTTGAATTATATCATAGGTCCCGGTCTTGAACCAGAGTTTGTTTGTCTGGATTTCGGATAAAGGCTTGCCCCCTTTGGGGAGATATGGTAGGATGCCCGACAATTGATTCGGTTACGGCAGATTGAGGAAGGGGGAAACCATGGCTTCAGTAAATAAGGTCATTTTGATAGGAAACCTGGGGGCTGATCCGGAACTGCGCTATACCGCCACCGGAACGGCCGTCGCCAACTTCAGGTTGGCCACTAAGGAGGCTTGGACGGGTAAGGACGGAAATAAGGAAGAACGTACCGAGTGGCATCGGGTTGTGGCCTGGGGGAGGTTGGGAGAAATTTGCGGCGAGTATCTGGCCAAAGGCAAACCGGTTTATATCGAAGGGAAGTTACAAACTCGAAGCTGGGAGGACCGGGACGGAAACAAACGGTACACCACTGAAATCCTGGCCCAAACGATGCAGATGTTAGGGTCGGCCGGAGAACGGGTCCCTTCGGAAAAGGAATTCGGCGGAAAGGATGTGGGGGGCGGCGAACCTCAAGGCGGAGGACCTTTTCCTGAAGAGGATATCCCTTTTTAGTCCTGAGACAGCTCTTCCACCAGCCTTAAAAATTCCTCGGAACTCCGATAGTGCTGGAGATGCCTCTGATACTCCAACCAGGATTTCCAGACCCCCAGCCAGGCCTGGTTATAGTAATATTCCTGCCCTCCTGCCGGAGTCAGGCCGGCAGACAGTTGTTGATAGAGGGTGTATTCTTCCCAGCAGCCCTGGCAGAGTCTTAACGGTAAAACCTCAGAGATGACCTGGGGTTTCGGAACCTCTAATTGAGAGCCGCATTTGGCACATTTGAGCTGACAGGCCGTGCATTGCATGGCCATCCGGAAAGAATCCAGTCTTTTTTTCTTTTCCCTGGAAAGGACCTCTTCTTTTTGCTTCCGCAAACGTCCTTCAAGAGGAATGATATCGGCCATTTTAATCTTCTCCCATTCCTTTATTTAAATTAAATATTTTTTGAATCCAATCAATTTTCTCATCCTTAAGATTCTCATGTCCCGGTTGTTTTAAAAAAGAGATCGGATCATGAAGGACCTTGTTAATGATGGCAGAGGTCATAATCTCCATGGACTTCCGTTGTTCAGGGGTTAAACCCTGCAGGCTGACCCCGCCTTTTTTCCATTCCCCCTGCTGGATTTCTTCCATTTTTTTCCGCAGGGCGATAATAGTCGGGGCCACCTCCAGCCTGTTCAACCAGGAACGAAATTTAATGGACTCTTCTTGAACGATCCGTTCGGCCTGCAGGGCCTCCTGTTTTCTTTCGGCTATATTTTGAGCTACGATCCCCTGGAGATCATCGATGTCATACAGATAGACATTATCCAACTCGTTGATCTTGGGATCGATATCTCTGGGAACCGCAATATCGATAAAGAAAAGGGGTCTTTGTTTCCTTTGTTTCATGATGGCCTTGACCTGCGGGTAATAGATAATGGTCTCGGCCGCCCCAGTGGAACTGATAACGATATCGGTCTCTATCAAGGCCGAAGGAACTTCCTCCAGGGAGATGGCCTGCCCCTGCCATCTGCCGGCCAGATCCAAGGCCCTCTCCAGAGTCCGGTTAGCGACGATAATTTTCCGGACCCGGTTGTTCAAGAGGTGTTCGGCGGCCAGTTCGGCCATTTCCCCGGCCCCGATCAATAACGCCTTTTTTCCAGCCAGATCCTGAAAGATTTTCTTGGCCAGTTCGACCGCGGCAAAACTGATGGAAACCGCATGACTGGCAATCCCGGTTTCAGTCCGGATCCGTTTGGCCACCGAAAAGGTCTTATGCAGGAGACGGTTGAGTATGACCCCGGTGTGATGCTGGTCGCTCGCTTCTCGATAGGCCTCTTTGATCTGGCCCAGGATCTGGGGTTCTCCGATAACCATGGAGTCCAGACTGGAGGCTACCCGAAAGAGATGTTGTACGGCCTCCCCGGCCCGATAAATATAACTTCCAGGCAGACCATCAGAAGCGGATTGAAGAATGCCGCCGGACCAATAGTGCATCAGCTCCCGGATAGTCTGGTCCGGTTCTTCCGAAGTAAACAGGATTTCAACCCGGTTGCAGGTGGTCAATAACAAGATTTCCTTGAGACCGGTTATCCCTTGAAAAGAAGAAAAGACCTCCTTTTGATTCAAAAACCTGGTTGACCGTTCCCGCAATTCCACCGGGGCGGTTTTATGATTAAGACCAACAACAACAATTTCCAAGTTTAAACCCTTTAAAAAAAATTAATTCATGGCCCGTTTTATTTCTTGATGGATTCCGGGACCTCTATAGCCGGGGCCTTAAAGGCCGAAAAGCTGTGATATCCTTTGACCAAAAAATTCACACCGAGGAAGGAGAAGGTCAAAACAAGAAAGCCGACAATAGAAATCAAGGCCGAACGTCTTCCCCGCCATCCGGCCACCAGACGGCCGTGCAACAAAGCGGCATAAAGCAACCAGGTAATCAGGGACCAGACCTCTTTGGGATCCCACCGCCAGAAATGACCCAGGGTGTATTGGGCGAATATCGATCCACTGAGCATGCCCAGGGTCAAAAGAGGAAATCCCAAAATCAGGCAGTTATAATTCAAGGCATCCAGAGTCTCCAGGGAAGGAAGACGATAATAAAAAGGGCCGAAACGTTTGGATTTGATCTGCCGTTCCTGGATGAGGTACATGATACCGGCCAGGAAGGCGATGGCAAAGGCCCCATTACCGATAAAGATGGTCACCACGTGAACCATTAACCAGATGTTGTGCAATAAAGGATTGGCCGGTCCGGTTGGGTGAGGGAAAAAAGAAGAACTGATCATCATCACCGCAGCCAAAGGGGAAAGGAAAGATCCCAGGACCAGAATATTAAAGCGGATCTGGAATAAAAGGAATACTCCGATGATCGCCCAGGCGAAAAACGATAAAGACTCTCCCAGGGTGTGGACCGGGAAATAGCCGGTTTGGCCATACCAGAGTCCGAGGCTCAGGGTGTGTGATAAAAATCCCAAAAGGAGGAGCCCAAAAGAAATCCGGGCCATGGATTTAATTTGAAAAACAATAAATAGAATGTATCCCAGGGTCCCCAGGAGATAGATGCTTAAAGCGCATTTAAAAAAGAAAAGGGCCATAAGTCCTCACGGGTGGCGGTGGAACAATTGGTTTATGATTTCGGCCAATACGGAACGGGGCAAGGGTGGATCGATCAGACGATCCAATAAATCATAAAAGGGGACAAAATCCTCTTCCACCACCCAGGATATCCAGGGAGCGTTAATGAGGGCCTCGAAGATTTTTTGATTTTCCTCCTGGGGCTTTTTGCGCGCCAGGACCAGAGTCCGTATTTGCCCCAACAGTTCAAGATACCGGCCGTAGATCTCGGGAAATCGATCTTCCAAATCCCGGCGAATTTTCTTGGCCAGGGCCGGGCTTTTCCCGGCAGTGGAAATAGCAATAGTTAAATCCCCCCTTGAAACCAGTGACGGAAGGATAAAGTTACAGGCCTCCGGGTCGTCGGCAATGTTGCATAACAACCGGCGTTCCAAGGCCTCCCGGCTTATTTTTTTATTGAGATCCGGATCATCGGTGGCCCCGATAACCAGAAACATATCCTCCAGATATTGGGCATCATAAGACGGGGCCAGCAGATTGATCCGGTCCTCTTCAACCTCGTCCTTAAGATAAGGGGATAGTTCCCGGCTGATCAGATAAACCCTGGCCCCACAGGATTGCAAGGTCTTGACCTTTCGTTCCCCGACCTGCCCACCCCCGATCACCAGACAAGGCCTATTTTTTAAATCCAGAAATGCAGGATAATAACGCATCCATCTCCTTTAGTTCGAAAATAACCTTCAGGGATCAGGGATCGGTGATCAGGGATCGGCGAAATCCCATTGCCTATAAGCCCTTTTAATTCCAATTTTTACGCTTCGTGGTACCCTCTGGGAAATAAACTTCGGAGTCAGTTTTATGTTTTTACTTAACCCCCAATCCCTGACCCCTGACCCCTGACCCCATTTTCATGTTTCGTGGTGCCCCTCACTCCTCTGCCTCATTAGCCTTTTTTAATATTATCACGATTTACCTTCTTGTCAACTTTTACCCTGAATAACCAATACTTGATAACTAAAGCGTAATGGTGTAATATATAAATATGAGCACTGAATTACTGATTAATACCCGTTCCTATGAGACCCGGGTGGCCCTTATCGAAAACAACATCCTGGCCGAACTCCATGTCGAGAGACCTAATCGGTATAGCCTGGCTGGAAATATTTACAAGGGAAGGGTGGTCCGGGTCCTGCCCGGAATGCAGGCCGCCTTTGTCGACATCGGGCTGGAACGGGCGGCTTTTTTATATATTACGGATGTTACGGATAATTTTGAAGAGTTCGAGGCCATGCTGAAGGACGATGAGGAGGAGGACCTTGAGGATGGCCAGGGGGAACTGGACGGCGAACTCGAAGAAAAAATGATGCCCCATCAGCTCTATTTTAATATTGAGGACTTGCTCAATGAAGGTCAGGAACTCCTGGTCCAGGTTGTCCGGGAACCTCTTGGTTCAAAGGGTGCACGGATAACCACCCACATCTCCCTGCCTGGCCGCCATTTGGTCCTCATGCCCACCATGGATCATGTGGGTGTTTCCCGCCGGATCGAAGATGAAAACGAGCGTAAAAAACTCAGGGAGTTTTTAACCAGTATCAAACCAGATGGATTCGGCCTTATTGCCAGAACCGCCAGCGAGGGGGTGCCCAAAGACAAAATTAAGACCGAGATGGATTTTTTGATCAAACTCTTTTCTAATATCCAACAAAAAATGCCTCGGGCCCCTATTCCCAGTCTGATTCACCGGGATTTGAATATCACTTTAAGGGCCGTCCGGGATCTATTTACTAAAGAAGTGGATCGTTTAGTAATCGATTCCCGGCCGGAGTATGAGCAGATTCTTCAATTTATCGATACCTTTATGCCTAAACTGAAACATCTCGTCCATTTATACGAAGGGAAAGAACCCCTTTTTGACGGTTATGGGATCGAAGTCGAGGTTGGCCGGGCCTTAGGCAAAAAGGTCTGGTTGAAATCCGGTGGATATATCGTTATTGAGGCCACCGAAGCCTTAACCTCCATCGATGTCAATACCGGCCGATATGTGGGCAAGAGAAATCTGGAAGAAACGATTCTAAAGACCAATCTGGAGGCCGTCAAAGAGATCGCTTACCAGTTACGGCTGCGTAATATCGGCGGGCTGGTAGTTATTGATTTTATCGACATGGAGAAAAAGGGCGACCGGGAAAAGGTATTTAACGCCCTCAAAGAAGCCCTGAAGCGGGATAAAAACAAGACCAATGTCCTTAAGATGTCGGAACTCGGTTTAATTGAAATGACTCGGAAACGGACACGGGAAAATCTGACCCGTCTGTTCCGGGAACCTTGTTTTTATTGTGAAGGGGAAGGTTGGCTTAAATCAAAAAATTCCATTTGTTATCAGATCTTCCGCCAGATCGAACGGGAAGCCTGGGAAATCCAAAGCGACAACCTGACCTTACAGGTTCATCCCGAAATCGCCGGTCTGCTGCTGGATGAAGAGCACCCGGCCATGGAGGAAGTGGAACAAAGGATCGGCAAAAGGATTTCCGTGGAATCCAAAGAAGCCATGCATTTGGAACAGTTTAAAATTTCCCATGACAACTAAATTTTTTCTTGACATAGAAACAGCTTTTAGGATAAGTTTTGAATTTATGCTGGGCGGGTAGCTCAGCGGGAGAGCATCGGCCTTACAAGCCGAGGGTCACAGGTTCAAATCCTGTTCCGCCTACCAAATTAAGATCGGGGTCGTAGTTAAGTCGGTTATAACGCCGGCCTGTCACGCCGGAGGCCGCGGGTTCGAGTCCCGTCGACCCCGCCAGAAAATTCAGGGAGTTAGCCGTAAAGGTTGACTCCCTTTTTTTTGACAAAAAGGTTACAAGCCATGGGTTTAAAAGAAAGACGGCAGCGGGAAAAATTGGAACGAAAAAAGCAGATCCTGGATGCCGCCAGGACCTTGCTCCTGGAGAAAGGCCTGCCGGCCACTACGGTTAATCAAATCGCCAGGCGGGCTGAATTGGGAGTAGCCACCATCTATTCCTATTACCAGAATAAGGAGGAACTATACGTTGCCTTGCAGGAAGAAGGACTGAACCTGCTCTATTCCGGGATAATGGAGGCCGCCCAAAAAGGAAAAAATCCCCCCAATAGAATAAAAAAGATGGCTTTAGCCTATTATCGTTTCAGTGAAATCCATAAGGATTATTTCGACGTCATCAATTACTTTCTCTCGGCCCCCAGGGTTATTTTTTCTTCGGAGCACAAAATTCAGGTGGATCACCTGGGCAATAAGATCCTGCGCCTGCTCGAAGTAGTCATTACAGACGGTATCCGGAATGGAATTTTTAGAAAGGTGAATCCGAGAAGGTCCTCCATTATGCTCTGGGGGACCCAGCACGGATTGATCCAATTCAAGAAAATGGAAACAACCCTCTTGCAAGGGGAAAACCATAAGGCCCTGTACAACTTTGCCGTGGAACAGTTTATTGAAGGCCTGACACGAAAACAGGTTTAAGGTTTAAGGTGCAAGGTGCAAGGTATGAGGTAAAACCTATATCTAAACCCTTGAACCTTGAACCTTAAACCTTGAAATGCCCCCTGCCGTTATTTATCGATGGCGGAATTAAGGGTGGCTCACACTCTGTCAAGTAAATCGAATAAACGGGATGAATGAAAGGATGGAGGACCCCATGGGAAAAGTAAAAATGACCACAGAAGAAGCCTTTATTAAAGTGTTACAGATGCACGGCATCGAAAACGTCTTCGGTATCATCGGTTCGGCGATGATGCCGATTTCGGATTTGTTTCCCAAAGCCGGTATCACCTTCTGGGATTGCGGACATGAAGGGAACGCCGGGATGATGGCCGACGGCTTCACCCGGGCCTCCGGCAGGATATGTATGATGGCCGGACAGAACGGCCCCGGTATCACCAACTTTGTTACCCCCGTGAAAACCGCCTACTGGAACCATACCCCGCTGATGCTGGTAACCGCCCAGGCGGCCAACATGACCATGGGACAGGGCGGTTTCCAAGAGGTCCCGCAGATGGCCCTTTTTAAGGACCTGGTGGCCTATCAGGAAGAAGTGCTGCACCCGTCCCGTGTGGCCGAGGTCCTCAACCGGGTCATCATGAAGGCCAAGCGTGCCTCCGCTCCGGCCCAGATTAATATACCCCGGGACTTCTGGACCCAGGTGATCGAGATCGAACTTCCCTCCGTGGTCGATTTCGAGGGTTTGGCCGGAGGCGCGGAAGCGATCGCTCGCGCAGCCGCGCTTCTGTCCAAGGCCGAATTCCCGGTCATCCTGAATGGCGGGGGTGTGGTGATCGGGGGGGCTATCAAGGATTCCGTGGCCCTGGCCGAGCGCCTGGACGCTCCGGTTTGCTGCGGCTATCAGCACAATGATGCTTTCCCCGGCAGTCATCCGCTGTTCGCCGGTCCTCTGGGTTATAACGGGTCAAAAGCCGGAATGGAGCTGATCGCCAAAGCCGACGTCGTCCTGGCCCTGGGTACCCGTCTGAATCCTTTCTCCACTCTGCCGGGCTACGGCATCGACTACTGGCCGACCGCTGCGGCTCTCATTCAGGTTGATATCAACCCCGACCGTATCGGTCTCACCAAGCCCGTCACCGTGGGCATCGTCGGCGACGCCAAAAAGGTCGCCAATGCCATTCTGAGCCACCTTTCGGCAACCGCCGGGGATGATGGCCGGGAAGAACGCAAAAAAACCATAGCTAAACTAAAAGCCGACTGGGCCCAGGAGCTGGCGACCATGAATCATGAAGAAGACGATCTCGGTACCACCTGGAACGAGAGAGCCAGAAACCGTGAGCCGGAAAAGATGACGGCCCGGATGGCCTGGCGGGCGATCATTGCGGCTCTGCCCAAGGAAGCCATCATTTCCTCCGACATCGGGAATAACTGCGCCATCGGGAACGCCTATCCGACTTTCGAGGAAGGCCGTAAATATCTGGCCCCGGGAATGTTTGGCCCTTGCGGCTATGGGTTCCCGGCCATTTTGGGGGCTAAGATCGCGCGGCCCGACCTGCCGGTAGTCGGTTTTGCCGGTGACGGGGCTTTTGGAATCTCCATGAACGAAATGACGGCCTGTGGCCGGGACGAATGGCCGGCCATCACCATGATCATCTTCCGTAACTACCAGTGGGGGGCCGAGAAACGGAACACGACGCTTTGGTACCACGACAATTTTGTGGGGACCGAATTGGATCGCCATGTTTCTTACGCCGGCATTGCCCGTGCCTGCGGGCACGAGGGCCTTGTGGCAGTCACCATGGATGATTTAACCCAAAAGCTGAACGTGGCCATCAAAGCCCAGATGGAAGAAAAGAAGACGACTTTTATTGAGGTGATGACCAACCAGGAACTGGGTGAACCGTTCCGCCGCGATGCCATGAAAACCCCTGTGCCGGTTGCCGGTATTGAAAAATCAGACATGCAACCCCAGAAAGGGGTCTGAAAGAAAATTGGTCTTATCCAACTGAATTGAACACTAAGGTTTATTAGTACCATGCACATCCTGGTCCTGAACAGCGGCAGCTCTTCGCTGAAGTATAAATTATTACAAATGCCCGAAGAGCGTCTGCTCCACTCCGGCCGGATCGAAAAAATCGGCGAATCCGGGACGACCTGCTTTTTTGAGTCCATGGACAAGGCTTTGGTCGTGGAGGATAGGTGCGATTGTCCGAACCATGAAAAGGCCCTGGAGCTGGTTTTTGCCGCCCTTCTGGACCCGAAAATCGGCTTTCTAAAAAACCGGGAAGAAATCGGGGCCGTCGGACACCGAGTCGTCCACGGCCGCGATTTATTCACCGAACCCCTTTTGGTGAGCGATGAAAATTTAGCTCAAATGAAAGGGTTGATCGATCTCGCCCCCCTTCACCTCCCGGCCAATATCGCCTGCATCGAAGCCTGCCGGCGAATGCTTCCCCGTTGCCCGCAAATCGCCCATTTTGACACCGCCTTTTTTCGAAAGCTGACGAAACAGGCCTATCTTTATCCACTCCCCCTGGAATGGCATGAAAAGTATGGTGTCCGCCGATATGGTTTCCACGGGATCTCCTATGATTATGTGACCCAGGAAGCTTCCAAGCTGCTGGGAAGACCACTTTCGACACTCAGACTGATTGCCACCCATTTGGGCAACGGGGCCAGCATGATGGCTTTCGAGCAAGGCCGTCCAGTAGAAACCAGTATGGGTTTCACCCCCATGGAAGGTTTGATGATGGGGACCCGTCCGGGGACGATCGATGCGGCCATCATCCCTTATGTCATGGCCAAGACCCATGCCTCTTTGGAAGAGATCATGAGGACATTGAATCACGGAAGCGGCCTGGCCGCCGTCAGCGGGATCGGCCGGGACCTCCGTCTGATCCTTTCGGCTCGCGGGCAAGGTAATACCCGGGCCGATCTGGCCTTCCGGATGTTCATCCATTCTCTGCGAAAATATCTTGGGGCTTATTTCTTTGTTTTACGGGGAGCGGACGTCCTCATCTTTACCGGCGGCATCGGTGAAAATACGCCGGAGGTCAGGGCCGCCCTGCTGGAAGGCTTGGATTCATTGGGAATGGAAATCGATGAAAAGAAAAATCGAGAGGTCATTAACGGCCTGTCCGGGTTCATCAGCACGGACCGAAGTCCGGTAAAGATCCTGGTCATCCCCACTAACGAGGAGATCGTCATCGCCCGCTCGGCCTTTCTCAAGGCCTTTTTGGTGAACGATCGGCAGAGATAATTGATGGTCTTGTAAAAACTCGTCATTCCCGCGCAGACGGGAATCCAGGCGGATTTTCACATGGGGCTCACAAATTCCTTTCCTTCTCCTTCTCCGCCTTTAAGGCCTTCAGAAGCCGTCCTTTGGTGCCGGTAATCCCGGCCACGACATGGATATATTGATCGGTAATAGGTTTTATCAATTTTTCAAGTTCCTCGGCATGAAACCCGACCACATACTTCTCCCCTTTTTGAATGACCGGCACCCTCTTCTGCCGGGTCAACCTGAGCATCCGGGTTACGGCCCCTTGGTCTTTGGAAAGATCGAATTCCTGAAAGGCAATCCCTTTTTGACGAAAGAACTCTTTCGCCGCCACACACCCCGGTCAGGCCGGCAAAGAATAGAGTAAAATTTCTTCCATAATGACTTCTTCTACTCCTATTACTTTCCCTCATTGTTTCGCTTGTCTTTTTGCTTACCGTAAGACTGACTTCTTTCTTTAACGCGGAGCAAGGTATTTTTCGGCCGTTCATCCCTTTTTGCCGTAACAACTATCTCTTCTGGTGGAATGGAAACCACCTTCCCATCCCGCCAGACAACGATGGGGTGGCCTCGCAGTTTGTGCTCGGCAATGGCCTCAGCTACCGCCTCCTTCAATGCTTTCTCAGCCATGATTTCCAAGGGCATTTCATCCGTCTTATTTTTCTGTTTAGAGGGCCGTTTCATAAGACCTCCGATTTTTTTCCCATCTCCTTGTCGGTCTCTTCGGTTTCTTCTATAGTCATAAAATTTTATTCCGGTTTAGCAGAAAAGTCCAAAAATCAAATGAGGTTTTCAGACTTCAGAAATCAAGGGGGCTCTCGGCCTCATTGATCGTGACGCTCTCCACCGTGTGGGTGTAGATCATGGTGGTTCTGACATCACTATGCCCCAGTAACTCATGAATGGTCCGAGTATCAAGAAAACTAATTGATTTGTCAAGCCTTGCCTTGATCGAAGCCAAGGCCCATAAAGTCAAGTTGGACTGGGAAGGAAAACACGTTATCCCAACGACTCTACCTGTCCAGGTTGTTGCGGAAGACGGCCACTTCCCGGCCAAATAAATTAAAAAATCAATAAATTAGATCAAGAATAAAGGCCCTAAAGGGGAAAAAAATCTTTTGACAAAGGTTTTAGTTGGGTATAAGTTACGAATTGGATTTTGGATAGTAAGATTTCCGGTGATAAAGTTGGCAGTCCTAATCCCTATTTAGGAGGTAGTCGATGGAAGGCTGGTAGAACCCCGCTTGATCGAATGAGAGGTGGGGTTTTTTATGGCCCGGGACCAAATTAAAATCGGCAAAACAGACCTTTTCAAGCGGACCTCCCGGACCGCCCGTTTCCCCAGACCGTTCAGCCAATCAAGGTTGCGGTCAAGACAGTGGTGAAGGTTGAAATCGCCAAACCGTTCAAGGATGCGGTGGATGCCTTCTGATAATCCCATAATGGCCCCTGGTCGTTGTTTATGTCCCCGGAGGGGACTTGGATCAAGGAGATTTCCAGAAAAACTTTAGAATAACTTGTTTGGCGGCATACTACAGCTATATCACTCCATCGGGCCGTTTCACGGATAGAGTTTAGGAGAAGCACTGATGAACAATAATTACAAGTTCGATACCTTCCTGAGTTACAGTTCCAGGGATCAAGTTTTCGTCAACAAGTTGTGGGAAGACCTCAGACAAAATGGGATCAAAGTCTGGATAGATCAAGACAAGCTGTTGCCCGGAGATTTATTTGTGGAGGCTATTGAAAAAGGACTCAACGAGAGCAGAACCGTGTGCATGGTCGTATCTCCTGAGTCATTAAGGTCTAACTGGGTAAGGGAAGAGTACCTTCGGGCAATTGATTTGTGTGTCCGCACAGAACAACAAAGAAAAGTCATTCCTCTTATATTGAAAGAAGCAGAGATACCCGGCTTCCTTTCTAATCGACAGTGGGTTGATTTCAGCAACGAGTCAAAATACTCTGACAACCTTACCTATCTTGTAAAGGGAATCAAATACTCAACTCCGCTCCTTGAAGCAGACGAGGGCGCTATAAGCCTTAATGAAATCTTGGGACGCGCGAAACAAACCCTGCTGATATCTGGGCACACTCTCGACAAGTTTACCGACCAATCAGAAGTCAGAACTACGCTTCTCAGTGCAATGAACTCTGGCGTCAGAGTAACGATAGTTTTGATAAATCCTTTCTGCGACTATTCCCGTGCACATGAGCCATTTCACATGCTTGAGAGCCGTAGTCCTTCACGCGAGCAGATTACAAACAGCATTCGAGTCTTGCAGAATATGTTTTCCGTGACAAACCGTCCCAAGAACCTCACCGTTCTATTGTCCAGCTATATGCCGCGATTTCGGACCATAATTGTTGACAATGATACAATCCAGATTAGCCTTTATACGTATGGAGCAGATGTAGGAGTTGCACCAGAGTTTACTCTTACTCGAACGGCAAAGAGAATCGAACGAAGCTGGTTTGACACGATTGTCGCTTCTACGCAGCAGTTAGTTGCCTCAAAACATGTGATTCCGGTTATCCATGATGGCATTTTTCATCGCAACTGGGAGAAAAGTAAATACTCATTCGAGATGAAGAACTGTTTGGCGAAGTCATGCTGTCAGTTCGGTGACAATTGCTGGAGTGGCATTCAAGACTCCATCTTGGGCTATCAAAACTCTAATAGAGGGGAGAAGGCCATATCGTTATATCGTCTAGTAGACAGAGATTTTGTACCAGGGCTTTTCACGTTATCGGACATTAATAAAGGTGCCAGATTTATTACCCCGTCAACAGACTACGACAATTGGTTACGGAACGCCGTAAATGAGGATCTGCGCCTCATCGAAGCAAGCAAACCAGACCTTGTCAAAGGCACTAACTTCCGAGAGATCTTGGAGCAAGTAAAGCAAATCCTGGCACTGCAAACCTCGTCGGGGAGGGCTTTACGCGAACTATCCTGCTACCAAGAATACTCGGACATTCTTCACCGCATTATTATGACCATTCTGACCAACAACTCAGAATATGAAATCGAACTCTATAGCAACATCACGGTTGACAAGACATCCTTAGTGCTTGATGTCATACAATTCTTGGAGAAGGATAATGGTTTTAGCCTGAGAGATTGGCTACATTTCTCTATAGCCGCGGGTTTATTGGGTATAGAGAACAAGACGGTTAATGCGGCAACCTCAGCATTTGACAAAACAGTGGGGATCTCGCTTGGGAATGGGAGAGGAGATCGGGCTACAGAAGTAGAGCGAATTGCGGGAGAGTTGGTTAGAACTTCTCGGACTCCTTGTAGGATCGATGCATCGG
>JACRBX010000193.1 GCA_016219225.1 Deltaproteobacteria bacterium | reverse complement strand
TCGCAGAAAAATGAGCGCGAAAACGTCGTCCTGAATGAACTGTTGAATTTAATCGGCCACCATCGGCGTTCTCAGCGCTTGTCCAAGGAGGAAATTCTGGTTATCGATACCGTCTGATAAGAATTTTCTGGCTTTTCAAAACTCCCCTGACCGAGGGCCAAGAAAGCTTTCGGTGATTCAGCCCCGCATCCATTCGACCGCTAAGCTGGAATTATCTGTTTGAATTTCAAGGAATTTTTTGTTATAATTTTTTAGTTATTTTTATACGAGTTTGGGGTTTAGGAATTTTTTTTGACGCGGGTGAACTCGGATCGGCAGAGGGCCGATCGTGCAGATTGCCAGGATTTTTAAAGGAAAAGAATTATCTGCGGGAATCGGCGAAAATCTGCGTCCTAACTTTTTATTTTCAGGAGGTTGTGTGCAAAAAACCCGATGTCTGGTAACCGGGGGAACCGGTTTTACCGGCAGTCATTTAGTTCGAAGACTCCTTGAACGGGGCCATGAGGTCTCAGTGGTGGATAATTCCAAGGGGCTATTCTGGGATGAACTGGAACAGCTCGGGGCCCGAATATCCCTGGGTAGCGTAACCGATAAGACTATGATGGATCGATCTGTAGCCGGAAACGAGGTGGTCTTCCATGTGGCGGCGGCCTTCCGGGGAGTGGACCTGCCCCACAAGGTCTATTGGGAGGTCAATGTCGATGGGACCAGAAATCTCCTGGAGACCTCTTTAAAGCAAGGGGTCCAACGGTTCATCTACTGCAGCACCGAAGGGGTCCATGGACATATCAAGAACCCTCCGGCTGACGAAAGCGCCCCTATCGCCCCGAAGGATTATTATCAGTATACCAAATGGGAAGGGGAAAAGGTGGTCCAGGAGTATGTTCAAAAGGGCCTGCCTTCGGTGATCCTCCGCCCTACGGCCATCTATGGCCCAGGGGATCCGGAACGGTTTTTAATGATCTACCGGCGGGTCAAGACCGGTATTTTTCCCATGTTCGGGACAGGCCGGATTACCTACCACCCCCTCTATATCGACAACTTAAGTGATGCCTTTGAGCTGGCCATGGAAAAAGAGGGGGTCCTGGGACAGGCCTATCTGATTGCCGATGAAGACTACATTGCTATTGAGGATCTGGTCAAGGCCGTAGCCGGGGTCATGGGGCGGGAGGTCAAGATCCCCCACTTTCCTTTCTGGCCCCTCTTCCTGGCCTCTTTTCTCTGTGAGGTGGTCTGTAAACCTTTAAGAATTACCCCGCCGATCTTTCGCCGCCGGGCGGACTGGTATCGACAGAACAGGGCATTTACCATTGAGAAGGCCAGAAGGGAGTTGGGGTATAACCCCAAAATCGGTTTGACCGAGGGGCTTACCCGTACCTATCAATGGTACCTGGATCATGGCTACCTATAAAGGATTGAAGCGGCTGTACAGGATTTGGCAAGCCTTCCGAAAAGGGGAAACCACCCTGACCTATCCCCCCTCGAGAATCTGGATCGAATTGACCGATCACTGCAACCTGAAGTGCCCTCTTTGTCCCAATCAATCACTGCCCAAAGGGGAAAAGGGTTATATGCCCCTGGAGTTGTTCAAAAAAATTATTGACCAAATTCCCCGGGAAGTCTATGATCTGAACCTCTTTCATCGGGGAGAGCCCCTGCTTCATCCCCATTTGATCGAGATGATTGATTATGCTCAGGGCCGGGGAATCCCCTGCAGGATCCACACCAACGCCACAATCCTTACGGGTCCCCTGAGCCAACGGATCTTAACGATCGGATTGGAAGTCCTGTCTTTTTCTTTTGACGGCTATCAGGCCGCTGTTTATGAAAAAAACCGTTATCCGGCAAAATTTGAAACCACCCTCGGAAATATTAAACAATTCCTGGCCTTGAAAGAGGAAAGCCATAAAAGTAAGCCCCTGACCGTGTTACAGATGATGGGTGTTAATGAAAGTCCTCCGGGGCCTGAGCTGAAAGCATTTATTTCCTCTTTAAAATCTTTAGGATTAAACCGGGTTGTTTTTCGCCAACCCCACAATTGGGGCGGGGCGGTCCCCATTTCTTTGGAAGCCTCCCTGGATCACCCCAGGGATCTTTTTACTTGTACTTTCCCCTGGTATGCCTTTATTATCTATTGGGACGGAAGGGTGGGACCCTGTCCCCAGGATTTTTTTGGTCGGATGATTATGGGGGATCTTAATCTACAAACTTTCCAGGAAATCTGGAATGGTCCTGAGATGCTGGCCTTGCGGGCAAAAATAAGGGATCATCAATATGCGCTTCTTTCACCCTGCCGGCCGTGCGATCGTCCCCGGAGAAAGACCTTTTCCGGTGTGCCCAGGGAATATTTAAAGACCTTTGTTAAGGAAAATATAACAGGATATCGTTAAAATCTAACCAATCACGAATTACGAGTTAGGAATTACGAATTACGAGTTACGAGTTGGGCATTACGAGCAGACCATCCTCTATCACCCAGCATCTCATGACCCGCAACAATATCTACGGCTGAGAGATAAGCTCTCAGATCCACAGAGAAAGAATGTATGGAAGCTATTCAAAAAGGCCCATTAAAAATTTTGATGATCGCCCCCACGCCGTTTTTCGCCGATCGGGGCTGTCATATGCGGATTTTAGGGGAGATCCGAGCCCTCCAGAACCTGGGATATGATATTATTTTATGCACCTATCCTCTCGGGAGAGACATCCCCGGGATCAAAACCGAGCGGACCATGAAGATTCCCTGGTATCATAAGTTGGAGGCAGGCTCTTCCTGGCACAAATTTTATATTGATGCCCTGCTGTTTTTTAAAAGCCTGCGGGTTTTCTGGCGGGAAAAACCGGATATCATCCACGGACACCTTCATGAAGGGGCCATTATAGGCCATTTCGTGCGCAAATTCAGTTTCCGGAAGGTCCCCCTGGTCTTCGATGCCCAGGGGAGTTTGACCAGGGAATTAATCACCTATTCGTTTTTTAAGGAAGGCTCTTTACTGCAAAAGACCTTTGCCGCCCTGGAGCGCTGGATTTCCAGAATGCCGGAATACACCGTGGGCAGCAATGTCTCGGTATCGGACTTTATGGTTAAGCAGATGCATCTTTCTCCGGATCGGGTAGATACGGTTATTGACGGGGTCCATGGCGATTTTTTTGATCCCAAGACAGTCGATCCGGATTTAAGGAAAAAACTGGGCCTCGATCCGCAAAAGCCGATCGTCCTTTATACCGGGGCCTTACTCAAATCCAAAGGGATCGATTACCTCTGGCAGGCCATACCAGAGGTCCTTAAGAAAAACCCGGATTGCTTCTTTGTCATTGTTGGCTACCCGGTTGAGGAATCCAAGGCCTTTGTGGAATCCCTGGGGGTCGGAGATAAGGTGCTCTTCGTCGGGCAGGTGGATTATTTCCAATTGCCCTCCTATCTCTATTTGGCGGATCTGGCGGTAGACCCGAAATTGGACGAAGCCGGAGAGGCCAGTGGAAAGATCATCAACTATATGGGGGCGGCCTTGCCGATTGTCTGTTTTGAAGGTCCCAATAATCGGAAGTTTTTGGGGGAAAACGGCATCTTCGCCCGATCCGGAGACCCCCTTGATCTGGCCGATAAAATAGTCGCCACCCTGTCAGACCTGAAACAGGCCAAGGCTATCGGGTTAAAAAATCAGAAAAGGGTGGAAGACGTCTTTTCCTGGAACGCCAATATCAAGACCTACGACCGGATATTCCGTTTGTCCTTACAGGAAGGCCATTAAAGAAAATTCCATATTCGCATTTTCGAACTAAACCTTCGTGCCCGGGGCGGGTGCCACGAACGATGAAAATATTTTTTAGGGCTATGGGCTATGGGCAATAGGCGATGGGCAAGATTAAACGGGTTTATGGGTTTTTATTCGCCTATAGCCTCGTGCCTATAGCCTGAATTTTTCTATTTTCGAACTAAAAGGTACTAATATATGTGCGGTATTGTAGGTTTTAACTGGTCCGATCGCTCCCTTGGAGAAAAACTGTGCCGAATCCTGGAACATCGGGGGCCGGACCAGGAAGGGATTTTTACCGAAGAAGGGGTGACCTTAGGCTTTCGTCGTTTGTCCATTATTGACCTCTCCGAGCAGGGGCATCAACCTATGGCCAATGAAGATGGAACCCTGCAGTTGGTTTTTAACGGGGAGATCTATAATTTTCTTGAATTAAGGGCCTCCTTGGAGAAAAAAGGACATCGATTCAAAGGCCATTCCGATTCGGAGGTCATTCTCCATGCTTATGAAGAGTGGGGGAAGGATTGTCTGACCGAGCTGCAGGGCATGTTCGGTTTTGCCCTCTGGGACCGGAAAAATCAAAGCCTGCTGGTGGCCCGGGATCGTTTGGGCATCAAGCCGGTCTATTACGCTTACCGGAATGGAAGATTTGCCTTTGCTTCGGAGATCAAGGCCCTGCTGAAGATCCCGGAGGTGGAGCGGGGGGTAAATTTACAGGGTCTTTATTATTATTTGGGTTTCGAGTTCGTTCCCAGCCCTTTGACTATGTTTGAGGGGATTTATAAACTCCGGCCGGGCCATTTTCTTTTTTATTCCCCCAGAGGGATTGAAGAGAAGGCCTATTGGGATCTTTCTTTTACGCCCAATGCCCGCACCCAGGAAGAGGCGGTGGAAGAAATGCGGGCCCTCCTTAAGGAGACGGTGCGGATGCATCTGATCAGCGATGTCCCTCTCGGGGTCTTTTTATCAGGCGGACTGGATTCCAGCACCCTGGTGGCCCTCATGCGGGAGCTGGGTGTCAACCCCTTGAGGACCTTTTCCATCGGTTATCCGGATCCTTCTTTCAGCGAACTGCCTTATGCCCAACTGGTAGCCGAACGTTTTGAAACCGATCATACCGTTTTGATGATCCCGGAAGTTACCTTGAAAGACCTGGAAGAGGCGGTCTGGCATCTCGATGAACCTATGACCGATCTTTCGGCCATACCGCTTTACCTGGTCTGCCGGGAGGCCAGAAAATATGTGACGGTCTGCCTCTCCGGAGAAGGGGGCGATGAGATCTTCGCCGGTTATGACCGGTTTAAGGCCAGCAAAGCCGATGCCTATTACCGACTGCTGCCCAGCCTCTTCCGGGAAAAGGTGGTTTACCCCCTGGTGGAAAGGCTCCCGGACCAGCCTCAGAAAAAAGGGGCCGTTAATATATTAAAACGATTTGTGGAAGGCTCTCACCTGCCTTTGGATGGGGGGCATCTGCGCTGGCAATACTTTTCTTCTTCGGACCAGGACAGGCTTTTATATACGGACCTTTTCAAAAGACAGGTTCAAATGGACCCCTTTGCTCCTCTCCGGGAGCTCCGGTCCGGACAGGTATTTAAACAACGGATCGATGAAGAGATTTATCTGGATCTGCGATTCACCATGCCGGATTCGGTCCTGATGAAGGTGGACAAGATGAGTATGGCCCATGCCCTGGAGATACGGGTCCCCTTCCTGGATCATCGCTTCGTGGAGTTTACTGCCGGTCTGCCCGGAGACTGGAAATTGAAAGGCTTCCAGACCAAGGCCATTTTTAGAAAAGCCCTGGAAGGTCTGCTCCCCGATCAAATCGTCCGGCGGGGGAAGCAGGGCTACAGCCTGCCGGTTAAAAACTGGTTGCGGGAAGGTCTTAAAGAGCCACTGATCGCCGTTTTAAATGAATCGCCGGTCATCCGGGAGTATATGAACCATTCCTATATCCAAAGGCTTATCCAGGAACATATGGCCAGGACCCATAATCATAACCATATCCTCTGGGCCTTGTTGAATCTCGGGCTTTGGCATCGACGGTTTTTTACTTAAAGCTATCCAGGTTTTTCAAGAGAAAGAGGAAACCAAAGTCCCTGGATTCCGGCTTAAAGCTTGCCGGAATGACGGTTAAGGGGACGCGTTAGTAAAAAATACGCTGTAGTATTAAGAAAGCTTAATCTTTTCTCTAACAATTCGTAACTCGCAACCCGCAACCCGAGTATCAGATAGATAATTTTAGCCACGGACCCACACGAACTTTTTATGAAATCCAACCTGAAATCCTATTTCTGGAAGCTCCTGATCAGTCTCCTCCTCCTTTTATTCCTGCTCCGCTTTATCAATCAGAAGGAATTGGCCCTCCTTATGAAGAATTTGGCCTGGCCTTATTTGATCGGATATTTCGTATTGAATTTTTTCGATCGCCTGATCATGGCCTACAAATGGAAAATTCTACTTAAGGTCAAGGAAATTCCCTGCTCTTTTAATAAACTCATTATGGTCTATTTCAAAGGAACCTTTTTAGGGAATATATTGCCGACCTCCCTGGGGGGGGGATGCCGTTCGCGCTTACGAACTTTCCAAGAATACAAAAACTGGGATTGATGTGATCTCGTCCATTATCATGGAAAGATTCCTTGGATTTCTTTCTTCGGCCTTAATGGCTGTTATGGTCATTCCCCTGTTCTACTTCCTGGTCCCGAATTTTCCCAGGGTCCTCTTATTACTCCTGCTCTTTTTTCTTTCGGGAGGGATTCTTTTCCTGGTTCTCTTGATGCGAGGAGAGGGCCCCCCGATATTAAAAAACCTCCTGGCCCGGCTGCCCGGGGCCGGCAAGATCCAACAAATTTCTTCTTCTTTTGTCCTCTATCGCCATCACCCGAGGGCCTTGGGGAAATTTTTTCTCTGGTCATTCGGGGAGCAGTTGTTGCCCATATTGACTATTTTTGCTTTGGTCCTGGCCCTGGGGCTTAAGGTGCCCTTTTATTATCTGATTCTCATTATCCCCCTGGCCCAATTTTTTGCCAGGATACCCGTTTCTCTGAGCGGCTTCGGGATTCAGGAGGGGTTATTCATTGCCCTGTTTTCTTTTTTCGGGATTTCCACCACCGTGGCTTTTACCCTGGGGTTCGCTTCCAATCTGGGTAACATCTTCATTGGCCTGCCGGGGGCCTTTTTCTATTTTAAAGGTCCGAGGGAGGAAAAATCTCAATAAAAGAGGATGTCCCATAATATTGATGGATTCCTGAAAAGTCCAGAAGAGCCCATTTTCGTCTTGTGGAAACGGGAATCCAGTCCCGCCAAAGGCGGGATTAATAAGTTATGCGTAGCCTGGATTCCCGCCTGCGCGGGAATGACGAGTTCTTATATAGTCATCAAATATTGGGGAACCAGTTTAAACACCAAATTTCAAATAGCTTTGGTTAGGTTTTATCCAGTAACCAGTATCGAGTAACCAGTAACTATTATCCAGTATCCAACTTTAAGGTTTTATCTATGGCCGCGCCTTATGGACATACCCTGGTCGGTTTGAGTTTGTTCAGCCTTTTTTACCCCCGGCCGGTCGCCTCCCGAATGAAGGCCTGTTTAATTTATGGATTGGTTATAGTGGGGGCACTGGCCCCTGACCTGGATTTTCTGCCGGGGATTTTTTGGGGAAATCCCGGTCGCTTTCATCATGGATTTTTTCATAGCCTGGGGATGGCCGTTGGGTTATCTTTGATGGCAGGGGCGCTGACTCCCTTCATTAACAGGAAGCAATCGGCGTTTAAAATAAGCCGCCTTGTTTTTTTATTGATCCTTTCTCATCTGGTGCTGGATTTTTTTACCGAAGATCCCAACCCCCCTTTCGGGTTTCCTTTGTTATGGCCTTTTTCTGAGACCTATTATATTTCCCCCTGGTGGGTTCTTCCTCATGTGGAAAGGAATTATACCCTGCCCCATTTCTGGGGCCAGGTCTTTTGGGTATTTGTAGTCGAAAGTCTTTTGTTCCTTCCCCTTTTCTTTTTTTCATTGAAGATGAAAAATCATCAAGAGACACGAAATTGATGAGTTCGTAAGTAGTAGGAGATCTCACATTGTCGTCATTCCTTCGTGAAAACGGGAATCCAGTAGTTTTAAATGGTTACGTAAGGCCTGGATTCCCGCCTGCGCGGGAATGACGAGTTTTTACATGGGCAGGAATAATGTAATGTGGAGTGATAACGGAACCCACCCGAAGAAGTCTTTAAATGATCAATAAATAGGCAATGAGGAAAAAGATTGTGGCGCCGAATACGTCGATACTGGTGGCGATGAAAGGACCGGAGGCTACAGCCGGGTCGACTTTAAATTTAGCGGCAATCAAAGGGAGGAAGGTGCCCAGAACAGAGGCCAGGATCATGTTGATGCAGATGGCGATCCCGGCAACCACCCCGACGTAAATCTCCCGGGTGAACAGCATTCCTGCCAGTGCCAGCAAAACACCGTAAGTGACCCCGAGCAGCAAGCCTACCTTGGATTCCCTGAAAATTTCCCTCCCGATCGACTTGCTGTCGACCCGCCCGGTTGCCAGACCACGAACGATGATCGATAAACTCTGTGTCCCCACATTCCCCCCCATCCCGTTCACGACAGGGATAAAGGTGGCCAGGATGGCAAATATGGCGATATGGTGGCTAAACCCGGCACCGAAGGCCCCAATGACATTCATGGCGATGATTCCCCCGATCCAGGAGGCGAATAACCAGGGGAGCCGGGCCTTGGCGTTCTTCCAGACGGAAGAATAGCTGATTTCCTCTCCCGAGGTGCCGGCCATCTTCAGCATATCTTCAGTGGCCTCTTCTCGCAAGACGTCGATGACATCGTCCACGGTAATGATGCCCACCAGAAGGTTGCTGTGGTCCACCACCGGGATGGCCAGGAGATTGTATCGGGAGACCAGCCGGGCCACCTCCTCCTGATCGGTGGTCACATTCACTTTTACCACATCCTCGGTCATGATTTTTTCCAGGGGCGTGTAATCCGGGGCGGTGACGAGCTGGCGCAGGGAGAGGACTCCGGAAAGGTGGCCTTCTTCATCCGTTACGTACAAATAGAAGACCATCTCTTTTTCCGCGGCCTTACGGACTTCCTGGATGGCACTTTGGGCGCTCAGGGTTTTGGGGAGGACCAGGAAGTCCGAGGTCATGATCCGCCCGGCGGTGCCTTCGGCATAGGCCAGTAGTTCAGATACCTCTTCGGTGTGTTCGGCTGACAAAAGTCCCAGGATTTCCTGGCGGCGTTCTTCCGGCAGGTCGGCCAGGAGATCGGCCGCGTCGTCATCGGCCATGACAGAGAGAATTTCAACCAGGCGGCTGACTTCCAGTTCCTGCAGAAACCCACTGCGGAATCCGGGTTCCAATTCCGACAGGACGTTGGCGGCTATTTCTTTATCCGGGAGGTGTTCGAAGACGCTGCGGGCGGAACGTTCGTTAAGCAGCGTTAAGAGATGGGCAATATCGGCCGGGTGTGTTTTCTTGAGGACCTTGTTCAGATGGAAATAGGCATTGCGGCGCAATAGCCGCTCGATGGTTTCCTGAAGCAGTAGGTATCCCCGTTCGTTCATAACCGTCCGACTTCCCCGGAGTGGGGATGAATCGATTTATCCCTTTAATTTTTTTAATATAAATTAAATTATGCGAGTCTGGAGGGCTCGGGTCCATAAGTTTTCGGTCGTTAAGGTTAACTTGATAAAAACTTGCTTTTAACTGAAAGGAGTATAAAGTAGGGCGGAAATAAGAGTCAAGGAAAAAAGGAAAAATTACCGGCCCTATGGTCTCCTTGCCTGATAAAAGTGAAAACAACCGGCGAAAGCTGAAAATAAGGATTCTTTAAAATAATTCTTGATTTTTCAGGCGGATACTCCTAATCTTACACACACTATTAAATACCGGAAGAGGTTGATTTGGACCTGAGCGTTATTATACCTGTTTTTAATGAGGCAAAAAATATCCCCATCCTCTTAAAGGAATTGAAAGAGGTTCTGGAGCCTTCTGAATATTCTTATGAGATTTTATGTGTGGATGACGGCAGTCTGGATGAGACCTTTAATATTCTGAAGGAAGCGGTTTCTCAATGGAATTTTCTGAAAGTGGTCCGTCTAAGGAAGAATTTCGGCCAAACCGCTGCCCTTTCAGCCGGGTTTGATCTGGCCGAAGGAGACATCATTATAACCATGGACGGAGATCTGCAAAATGATCCAAGAGACATCCCGTCCCTGGTAAAAAAAATAAAGGAAGGTTATGACCTGGTCAGCGGCTGGCGGGAAAAGCGTCAGGATCCTTTCCTTTCCAGACGACTTCCCTCCATGATTGCCAACAAAATCATCTCCTGGGTCACCGGAGTGAATCTCCACGATTACGGATGTACCTTGAAGGCCTTTAAGAAGGATGTGGCCAAACACATCCGCTTGTATGGAGAGATGCACCGCTTTATCCCGGCTATTGCCAGTTGGATCGGGGTAACCATTGCCGAAATACCGGTCAACCACCGATCCAGGAAATTCGGCCGCTCCAAGTATGGCATCTCCCGGACTATTCGAGTCGTCCTGGATTTGATAACAGTCAAGTTTTTGCTGACCTATTCCACCCGTCCGATTCATGTTTTTGGTCTTTGGGGGTTTTTTTCCGGGCTGGTCGGTTTGGGTCTGGCGGCCTATCTAACCATTCAGCGGCTTTTTTTCGCTATTCCCCTGGCCAACCGACCCATCCTCCTTTTGGCTATCCTTTTGATTTTTATAGGTATTCAATTTATCAGCATGGGTCTTTTAGGCGAACTTCAGGTCCGGACCTATCATGAATCCCAAGGGAAACCCATTTATTATATTAAAGAGATTTTTGAACGCGAAAACAAAGAGAATCCATAATAGACCATGGATCTGCTGGGCATTCCTGATCATCGGGATCTGGTGTTCGCCCCTGGCTTTGGCCCAGACCCAGGAACCGGCCTTCCATTCCATTCTGACCAAAGACCTGACGCGGCTGATTCCTGCTTCGTCATTTTCTAAATCCGATAAGATTTATCTGTATACCGTCTGGACCGGTCTGACAGGGGCCCATGAGGTCAAGGTGCTTTGGGTCAGGCCGGATAAAGGGATTCAGGAGACCACCCGCTTCAAGATTGATGTCCCTCTCAACGCCCCGAACTATAACTCCTGGGCCTGGTTAACTTTCAAGAAAGGTTTGCTGGACATCCTGCCTACGGAAGGGAAGTTCATCGGACCATGGAAAGCCCGGCTCTTTCTGGATGGCACCTTTTTAAGGGAATATGCCTTTTCCGTATTCTGACCCTATTGGAATTTAAGATGGAAAAAAATACAGAAATATCTTGACTTAATAATGAACGGCTTATAATGGTAATTTATGGGATCAAGAGCATAAAATATGAGAAAGTTGAAGACTTCAGCAGGGAAATGTCTGTCCAGGGTGGGGGCGATAGGGATGGTTGTCCTCGTCTGGGCCTTGCCGATCTGGGCCGAACCCAACTCCGGGGTTTTCGGCCTGGATGAAAGTATTGAGCGAGCCTTTAAAGAAAGCCCGCAGTTACGGGCGGCCCAGGAAGCCATCCTGGGGGCGGAATTTAAGAAAAAGCAGGCCCGGACCGGATTCCTGCCCAAGTTAGGCACGCAATATGGCTATACCTATCTCAACCAGGCCCAAACCATTACGATTCCGGCCCAAAATGGCGGCCTGGTCCCGGAATCCCGTTTAACCATCGGATCTCAAAACAATTACGCCTTCTATGTTTCCCTGGAACAACCGGTCTTTACCGGGATGGCCTTGACCCGGGCCTATGAACTGGCCGGGTTAGGTTTGGATGTCTCGAGAATAAAGTTTGAACAAGAAAGGGTTGCTCTGGCCTATAAAGTCAAAGGAGCTTATTGGAACATCTTAAAAGCCCTGAAAGTTCGATTGGTGGCCGAGCAGACGGTCTTGCAAATTACCGACCATGTGCGGGTAGCTCAAAATTTTTATGACGCCGGTTTGATCCCCTTGAATGATTTGCTGAAGTCCGAGGTCCAATTGGCCGATGCCCGACAGAATTTGATACGGGCCGAACACAACCTTTTATTCGCCCAGTCCAATTTTAACACCTTATTACGGATTCCCATTGAAAAAGAGACGGAGGTCCAGGACGTATTAAAGTATCATCCCTTCCAGAATTCTCTGGAGGTCTGCCAGACCGAAGCCCTTAAAAAAAGACCTGAAATTAAGGAGATTGAAACCCAGATCGAGATGGCCCGAAAAAATATCGAGCTGGCTGAAAGTGAATATTTCCCCCAAGTTGGTTTACAGGGCCGATTTAAAAAACAGGGGGACAGTCCCTTCGTGGCCGGAAGTCCCTTTGTTGAATCCGATAACTGGGATGTTTCGGCCACCATGAAATGGAATTTCTGGGAATGGGGACGGACCCACTATTTAGTCCAGGAACGGATTAAACAAAGGGAACAGGTCAAAGAGGCCTTGATCCAGATCAAGGACCTTATCCGCCTGGAGGTGAAGGAAGCCTATCTTTCTTTAAGGGAATCGGAAAAGAATATCGAGGTGGCGGAGAAGGCCATCCAGCAAGCTGAGGAAAATTTCAGGATCAATCAGGTTCGATACCGGGAGCAGGTGACGACTTCCCTGGAAGTCCTGGATGCCCAGACTTTGTTGACCCAGGCCAAGAATAACACCTATCAGGCCCTATATACTTACAACCTGGCCCATTCCAGCTTGTTAAAGGCCATGGGAACGTGGTAATATAGTTTGGAGTGATGAATCTGGAGTTCGGAGTAAAAGTCTAATAGTTCAAAGTCTCAACTCCGAACTAAAAACTTCGGGAGAAAAATTTTGGAATTTCTGAACCCTTCAGCCAATTGCCGGGGGGAAGAATATATATTTATGAAACCTTGGGGGAATTATGAGAGGAAGCAGTAAGGCGCGTTATTTGGGGTGGATCCTTTTAGTCATGACCTTTTTCATTTTGACGGATAATCCCAGGGAGGGTATTAATGCCGCCGATGTAGAAAAGACCTTTCCAAAGATCAAACTCTTCAGCGAGGCATTGAATGAAATCCAAAAGAAGTACGTGGAGGAAAAAGATTCCAAGGAACTGATTTATGGGGCCATCCGGGGGATGATGAACACCCTGGATCCCCACTCTACTTTTCTCTCCCCCGAGGAATTTAAAGACCTGGAAATTGAAACATCCGGAATTTTCAGTGGGATTGGAATTGAAATCACTTTAAAGGATGGGATCTTGACGGTGGTTTCCCCGATTGAAGGGACCCCGGCCGACAAGGCCGGTTTGCTCCCCGGGGACAAAATCCTGCAAATTGAGGAAAAGAGCACCAAGAATATGACGTTGAATGATGCCGTTCGAATGATCCGGGGGGCCAAAGGGACCAAGGTCAACCTGACGATCCTCCACGAGGGGGCCAAGGAACCCAATAAATATTCGATCGTCCGGGAAGTCATCCCTATCAAAAGTGTCAAGTCCAAGATGCTCGAGGAAGGCTACGGTTATGTCCGGATCAGCACCTTCCAGGAAAAAACCGACGATGACGTTCAAAGCCATCTGAAAAAATTAGAATCCTCCAAGGGGGGGCTGAAGGGATTGATTCTGGATCTAAGGAATGATCCCGGCGGATTACTTAACGAGGCGGTGAAAGTGGCCGATGAATTTCTGGAATCGGGTCTGATCGTCTATACCCAGGGAAGACTCAAAGAACAGAATTTAAAATTTTATGCCCATCCCAATAAGGTCAAGCGTAATTTCCCTTTGGTGGTTTTAGTCAATGAAGGAAGTGCCAGTGCTTCGGAAATCGTGGCCGGGGCCCTGCAGGATCAGAAAAGGGCCATTGTTTTAGGGGCTCCCACTTTCGGTAAGGGTTCGGTGCAAACCATTATCCCTCTGGATGACAATTCAGGGATAAAATTAACCACGGCCCGTTATTATACCCCCAGCGGCCGTTCCATCCAGGCCAAAGGTATCATCCCCGATATCCTGATCAAGGGAAAACCTTTGAAAAAAGGGGAACCCTTGGAAAAGGAGCCCAAATTCCTTCGTGAAAAAGATTTGGAAAGACATATGCAGGAGGAAGGCAAAGGGAAAGAATCCGTTCCTGAACCTCCGCAGTTAGATGTAAAAAAGGCCCTCGGAGATAATGGGGAGGATCCTCAATTAACCAGTGCCCTTCAATTGTTGAAAAGCTGGGGGGTGTTTTCACAGATTTTTAAGAACTCGGCCCCTTAACGGTCTCTGGTGCCCGGGCCAAAATCCTCACATCCAGCCAAACCTAAAAGAGGGAGAGGCCTTCAGTTAGTTGTTTGGGTAGTTGGTCTGGCCTTGGCCTTTGGGGCTGGGTATGTCTGGCATTCCTTTAAACAGGAGAAAAGCCCTCCGACCGCATCCCTCCCCCTTTTTGAAGAAAGAGTTTATAAAGAAATCAGTCCCACCCCTAAAACCGAACCCTCCGGAGGACCTCCTCCTTCACCCGGGAGGGATTTGCCGAAGGTGGCCATTGTTATTGATGATCTGGGTTACCAGAAACAAATGGCCTTAGACTTTATCGATTTGGATATCCCATTAACCCTGTCCTTTTTGCCCCAAGCCCCCTTTGCCAGGGAAATGGCCAACCAGGCCTTCCAGAAGGGCAAAGAAACCTTGCTCCACCTGCCGATGGAACCCAAGGCCTATCCGGAAACCGATCCCGGCCCGGGAGCCTTATTGACCAGTATGACCGATGGGGAAATTCAAAAAATCCTGGAAAAAGATCTGGATGCTTTTCCGCAGATAACCGGGGTTAATAATCATATGGGGTCCCGTTTTACCGAAGACCGGGATAAGATGGCCGTGGTGTTAAAGACGATCAAGGGGAGGAAACTCTTTTTTTTAGACAGTCGGACCACGCCGCAATCTGCCGTCCTTTCGGCGGCTTCCCTGGTGGGCGTCAAGGCCATTCGGCGGGATATTTTTTTAGATCATGTTTCGGAAAAGATGGCTATCGGACAGCAGTTGGAAGAATTGATCCGTTTAGCCCAGGAACGGGGTTTGGCTGTAGCCTGTGGCCATCCATACCCGCAGACGCTTCAGGCCATAAAAGAAAAAATGCCTGATTTGCGGGACAGGGTGCGGCTGGTTCCCCTTTCAGATTTATTATAAGAGGAGGAAAAATGAAACCTTTGAGATCCCGGCAGGGTATGTGAAGAAATAGTTCGGAGTTTGGAGTTCGGAGTGAGAGGGGCAACACAGAACATGAAAATAATTTACTCCGAACTCCGAACTCAAAACTCTATTTTCGTGGTGAGGAGGTGGTAGCGGTTGGCTGATAGACTCAATCTGGTTATCGTTGGGGGATCGGCGGCCGGACCGACGGCGGCCAGCACGGCCCGGAGAAAGGATCCTGATGCTGCCATTACCCTGTTGGAGCAAGGGGAGTTTGTTTCCTATGGGGCCTGAGAACTTCCCTATTACATCGGGGATGTAATCCATGACCATAAGGAATTGATTGCCAGGTCTCCGGAAGAATTTCGGACCAAACAGCAAATAGAGGTCAAACTCAGGCACCAGGTTCTGGCCATTGACCGGGCCCGGAAAGAGGTCCGGGTTGCCGTCCTGGAAAGGGGAGAGGAATTTTTACTGCCTTACGACCGCCTGATTCTGGCCACTGGGGCCCGTTCCCGATGGTTGGGAATCCCGGGGGAAAGGGCCCCAAATATTTTCACTTTAAAAGAAATGTCCGATGGGATTCGGATCCGAAATTTTCTGGATGAGGTAAGGCCACGCCGGGCGGTGATTATCGGCGCCGGCTATATCTCCCTGGAAATGGCCGAGGCCTTACGGGAAAGGGGAATCGAAACAACCCTTCTCTACCGGGGCCGATTCCCCTACGGCGGATTGGAACCGGAGGTGGGGCCGATCATCGTTAAGGAACTGGAAGATCATGGCGTCCGCTACCTTGGTCAGATCCAACCAAGGTCCTTCGAAGGCGATGGGCAGCGGGCCAATCATTTAGTGACCGATCAGGGGACCTTCCCGGCCGATCTTTTTTTTGTCGGAGTAGGCGTTATGCCCAATTCGGAAATGGCCCGCGAGGCCGGGATCCACATTGGCCCATCCGGCGGGATCGAGGCCAACAGCCGCATGGAGACCAATGATCCTGATATTTTTACCGCCGGAGATTGTTGTGAAAAACTCAACCGGGTGACCGGGCAACCGGTCCTGGCCCCTCTGGGGGATATAGCCAATAAAGAGGGCAGGGTGGCGGGAGAAAATGCCGTGGGTGGCCAGGTGGAATTTCATGGAATCATCGGGGCAGCCTGCGTCAAGGTCTTCGGCCTGGAAATCGGTATGGCCGGAATCAATGAAGACCGGGCCAAGAAGATCGGTTTTTCGGTAGTCAGCCAGGTGGTCGAAGGTTCTTCCCGGGTCAGCTTCTATCCCGGGGCAAAAACTTCCCTTTTAAAAATCGTGGCCGATCAGGCGACCGGCCGGATCCTCGGAGGAAATTGGGTGGGCTGGGACGGAGAGGCCCGCAAGATCAATACCCTGGCTGTGGCCCTCTACCAGGGAATGACCCTGGAAGAGATCTCCCGGTTGGATCTGGCCTATGCGCCCCCATACAGTCCGGTTTGGGACCCTTTGCTGATAGCGGCCAATTTGTTGAAGAGAAAAGTTGGGAGTGGTGTGAATGTTTAGCATGGGAAAAAAGTTCGGAGTTAAGAGTTCG
The DNA here is from genome assembly GCA_016219225.1 of Deltaproteobacteria bacterium. Lineage (NCBI taxonomy): Bacteria > Pseudomonadati > Myxococcota > Myxococcia > Deltaproteobacteria bacterium. The sequence continues at coordinate 22,115 of JACRBX010000193.1, read as the reverse complement.
GAGTTCGGAGAAAACCATTAATAACAGGCGAAGGCGCCTTTCCACCTTCCTTCGACATTCATAATTCGATATTCGATATTCGATATTTACATGTTTTGTGGCACCCCGCCGGCCATGAGGGCTATCACCCCGGGATCAGTCCGGCAACCACCAGGATGGTCATTGCTTCTTCTCCAGTATTCGTCAGCTCGTGATATAGGCCGATGGCAATGTGGATAGCGTCCCCAGGTCCTACCGATTGTATCTCTTCGCCTACCTGCATCCGGCCCCGGCCGGTCTGGACGATATAGATCTCCTCCATAGGATCAATATGACCGCTCAGCCGTTCCCCAGGGGGTATAAAAGCGTGAGCTAAAAACATTATGGTCTGCAGGTGCCGGGTATCCAGGATCATGTGGGCGATTCCGCCATCATGGGCCCGGTAGCGGGTAGCCTTAACCTCAAGATGTTCAAGAGTACGAATGATCATAACTTCCCTTCTGTTTAATAAAATTCAGGGCGATTAAAAATCGGCCCCTATTTTTAACTTTACTTTTTCAAGGGCCAAAGGTACCATTGAAAAGTAAAAATCTCCATAAGAAAGTGATCCGTATGAAAGAAAAGGCCATAGACCGCGTATTATTGATAGAACCCCGTTCCCCAGCCGAACATGTCTTCAGCCGGGCCCGCATTCCCCGTTTAGGGACCATCCTCCTGGGCACCATGCTGCGGAGTCAGGGGTATGAGGCCAGAGTCCTGGTCGAGGAAATCTCCGGTTCGACCACCGGAGAGGACTTGCGCTGGGCTGATGCGGTTTGTATTTCCTCCATAACCAGTACCATCCCCAGGGCCTTTTTATTAGGGGACCAAGCCAAAGAACAAGGGAAAAAGGTTATTTTTGGTGGCCCCCACGTTACTTTTCTACCGGAGGAAGCCCTGCATCATGGTGAGTTCGTGGTTCGAGGGGAAGGAGAAGAAACCCTGACTGAACTGCTGCCTGCTTTACAAGGGGGAAAGAGCCTTGATGGAATCGTAGGGTTATCTTACTGGGAAGATGGCCGGCCAAAGCACAATACCGACCGCCCTTTGATTCAGGACCTGAATACCCTGCCGATACCGGATTTTTCTTTGATCAAAGGCTGGAACTCCTGCCAGGCTGTAGTTCCTGTGGCAACTTCCCGGGGCTGTCCCTATGCCTGTAAATTCTGTTCCGTGGTTACCATGTTCGGCCGGGGATACCGGACCCGGTCTATCGATCTGATCATGGAAGAGATTCACGCTAATGCCGCTCAAGCCAACCACCTTTTTTTCTGTGATGATAATTTTGCCGCCAACCCCAACAGGGCCAAAGAAGTCCTTCGCCGTATGAAGGCAGAAGGTAATCACCCCGAGTGGAGTACCCAGGTTCGCGCCGAATCGGCTTTGGATCCGGAATTTCTGGAACTGCTCAGGGAAACCAGATGCTGGGGTGTTTATATCGGCTTTGAAAGTGCCAGTGCCCAGGTTTTGAAGGCCTACCGAAAAAAACAGGACGAAGCTACTATGAGTAAGGCCATCAAGGCCTTTCATCGCCATGGGATTCATATCCACGGGATGTTTATTGTCGGAGCGGATGAGGATACCCCGGAAACCATCCGGGAGACGGTTCGTTTTTCCATTAAAAACCGGGTGGACTCGGCTCAATTCATGATGCTCACTCCCCTGCCGGGAACGGAAACCTTTCAGTCCCTGGAAAAGGAGAACCGTCTTCTGACCCGCAACTGGGAACTCTATGACGGCACCCACGTGGTTTTCCAACCCCGGTCCATGACCGGAGAAGAATTACAAGAAACGGCTTACCAGGCCCTGATCTCTTTTTATTCCTGGAAGGCCATTCTAAAACGGGTGATCAAGCTGGATCTTTATTACAGTTACCTGCGCTACTACGGAAGAAGGCTTCTTAAGAGGGCCAAGACGCGGATGGACAATCATCGCCAATGGCTGTCGGAAAATTTTTTGGAACAGGTCCAGAAACAATTCGGGCCGGCCTGGAAATTCCGGGGTGTGCGGAAGGTGGCCCTGATTCCTGGAAACGCCACCGAGGCCTACCAAAAGTTTATCGCCAGCTTTTTATCCCGCCTGGGGGTTGAGGTGATTCAGGGCAGCGACCGGCCGGAGTTTTTACAGCCCCTAAAAGAGAAGGTGGATCTGGTGGTGGTCCCTTTTTTGAATTATCTCCAGGAAGAGAAGAAGCGCCTTTCCCCTGCCTGGGAGCAGCTTCGGGACGGTATTAAAGAAAAACTCCCGGAAGGTCTTCTGCCCATTGAATTGGTCATCGATCTCAAGGGGGGCTCCCTTTACCGATCTTTTATGAGTTTCGGCCTTTTGTTTTCCACCAACATAAACAAAATCCGCCGGGCTTATCATCAGGCCTATCAACAACTAAGCCCCCAATTGGAGCGTGTCCCGATCCATCTTTAATAGTGTAGGAATTATAGAGCAACCGAAATGTTCCGCAAGGTCGGCGGTCCGAAGCCTTCAGGTTTTGGTTCTGCCGCCGGGCTGCCATTCAAGACCATAACCTCCCGTATGACCTTCCATGGGAAATCCTTCAACTATAATCGCCCAAACAGCCCCCTAATAATTATTTTGATTTTTTAAGCCGATGGAAATATAACGAATCTATCGGAGTAAAAGAGAATCAGGAGAAAAATGTGATGCAGGATCTTCTTAAAAAGCCGATATTAATTTTAGGATGTGGCAATATCCTTTTTGGTGATGATGGATTCGGTCCGGAGGTCATAGGATACCTGGAAGCCCATTACCAGCTTCCTGAGACTGTTTTGGTCCAGGATATGGGGACAAGCCTCCAGGAGTTTCTTTTTGACCTGCTGATTTTCCCGGTCAAACCGAAACGTGTTTTCATAATCGATGCCATTTCCCGTGTTGGTCAAAAATCCGGAGAGCTCTTCGAAATAGATCTGGCCCAATTCTCCGAAGGGAAAAAAAGCGGTCGGCCTTTTCATCAGTTTCCTTCTCTCGCTCAGCTTCAAGAGCTTCAGGGCTTAACGGGTGTGGATATTCGGATCCTTGTCGTGCAGACCAGGGAACTTCCGGAAACGGTGCGCCCCGGCCTTTCCCCGGAGATCAAAGAGGCCATTCCGCGAGCCTGTGATTGGCTGGTAAAAGAGATCGGGTCAGGAAAGGATTGATCATAATTCTAAGCTGGTATGATTTTTGCTTTTATTTAAGGGCAGACCATAGGAGGCGTGAAACCTGTGAAGCTAAGAGAGGTCGTTAGAATAGTAGAAGGGACCGTACTAACGCGACAGACCGATCTCGACCTGGAGATTAAATATGGCGGAGCAATGGATTTAATGAGTGACGCTTTGGCCTATATGCCTCCAGGTTCAATGCTCCTTACCGGATTAAAAAATCTTCAAACCATCAGAACCGCTGAAATGGCTGATGTCACGGCGATTACCTTTGTCCGGGGCAAGGTCCCCGAATCGGAGGCGATACTATTGGCCGAAGAATTGGGCATCCCTCTGATCAAAACCAATTTCGGCATGTTTGAATCTTGTGGACGTCTTTATCAATCGGGTTTACCCCCTGTTCCTTTAGCACGACGGTGAGGGGACTTGATACAGGGGTCGGGGGCCGGGGTTAGTTGGAAATAATTAACGCGAATATCGAATCTCGAACATCGAATTTCGAATCATGAAGTTAGTGGTTTTTTGTAACAATTTAGCCTATGAAAAACTTGAAACTTTTACTTGAAAATCTTGACTTTCGCACACGTCATTCCGGTGAACCCCGGATCAGGTCCGGGGCAGGCACCGGAATCCAGACGTTATGCTGAGACGAAAAGAACCTGGATTCCGGTTTTCACCGGAATGACGGAGAGGTTATCGACGTTTTTTCAAAAAGCTAAACTGATACGGTTTTTTGCCTTCCTTCGACATTCGTTATTCGATATTCGGTTTTTCATGCTTTATGGTACCCCTGGGGAATGAGGGTTTAATACAAAATAAAATACAGACCCCAGAAGTTTTTAAACGGAGTGCCTTCCCGGTGGAATTTACCAAACTACAGGAACTCATTTATAATCTGCCCATCAAACAGGTCATGAAGAGGAGGGTCATCACCGTTAAACCGGAGACGACCTTCAAAGATTTAAAGGGCATTTTAAGATTTAATCGGATATCCGGTGTGCCGGTCATGGACCAGGGTCATTTGGTTGGAGTCATTTCTATCGCGGATCTGCTTCAAGCTGTAGAAGCCGGTGAACTAAACAGTCCGGTCAGTCAGAGAATGACCACCCGGTTGATTACGGTTTTGGAAAATGCCCCTTTGGCCGAGGCGGTAAAAAAATTTTCTGAATGTGATGTCGGTCGGCTTCTGGTGGTTAATGAGCAAGGAGAATTGACCGGAATTTTGACCGGGAGTAATATCACCCGGGGGTTACTCAAAGAGATCAGCCTTCATTATCACCGTAACGAGGTCAAAGGTAACCCCCGCATTATTTTTAGAGAAGATTTTGTCTCCGATCAAACCAGTCTGATTCTGAGATATCGTATCAAAGAGAAAGATTTTAAAAGCGGCGGAATGGCCTCCAGCAAGATTAAACACGCCCTGGAGCAATTGGGGATCTCCCCCCCGGTAGTGCGAAGGGTGGCTATTTGCGCCTATGAGGCCGAGATGAACCTCATCATTCATACCGATGCCGGTGGCGAATTGATGGCCGAAATCCTGCCCGAAATAATTCATATGACTGCCGTAGATCAAGGGCCTGGAATTCCAGATGTTGAACAGGCTTTACGCCCGGGATTTTCAACCGCCCCGATCTGGATTCAGGAATTGGGTTTCGGAGCCGGAATGGGTCTGGCAAATATAAAAAAGTGCGCCGATTCCTTTAGTATTGAATCCACTCCGGACCAGGGAACCAAATTGGATATCAGAATTCATTTTAATCAAAAAATGTAACGCTTGGAGGACCGTTAGGCAGGCCCTAAAAGCCCCTAACGCGGAGGTTCCGTCTTTCCCCTTTCAAAAAGACCTGCCAGTTTTTTTTACACTCTGTAAATAATTATCGACTTTAAATTTCCTGAATAGTGCCCATTTGGAAACGGCAACTTTCCGGATGGAGCCATCAGCCATCAGCCACCAGCTTTTTGTTTTCAGCAAAACCGATGTAAAATACCGATTTGGCTAAAGGCTATTCGCTGAACGCTGAAGGTTGTATCCGGAAATCTTAGCCCGGAACTGTTTGGAGAACGATCCTTTTCCCCTGGCATAGACCTTGCTTATTTAAGCCTTAGAAAAGAGAAAAAAAGAGGATTTTCTTCGACATGGCTGTAATCAGCGTAAAAACCGTCTTCGAAAAAATAAATTTGGAGCCGATTTCGGCGATCGCGGAGGTGAGACGACCGGTGTTGGGCGGCTATGCCTCGGACCTTCTCAGTTGTGCCATGCGGGGGGCCAAAAAGGATTTCCTTTGGGTTACCCTTCAGTCGCACATCAATGTAGTCGCTATCGCGAGTCTGTTAAATTTGGCAGGAGTCATTATCACTGAAGGGAACCGGCCGGCTCCGGAAGTCGTCACCCAGGCGGAAAAAGAGAAAGTCATTTTACTCCTTTCTCCCGCGAATACCTTTTCCATTGTGGGGCAACTGACTGCTCTGGGGATTCCCGGTGAATGAGGACAACCCTTTTGATCACGACCGGTTAAGACTTTTTAAAGCTGACTTGCATATTCATACCGTGTTGTCCGGGTGTGCGGAAATAGAAATGATACCTTCCTTGATTTTGTGGCAGGCCGAAAAGAAGGGTTTGAATCTTATTGCAGTTACCGATCATAACGCCTGTCACAATGCGGAAGCGGTCATGGAGGCGGCAATGGGAACCAATATCCATGTTTTACCGGGAATGGAACTCCAATCCAGGGAAGAGGTCCACCTTCTTTGCCTGTTTGATGCGGTTGAAACCTGTAAGGAATGGCAAGAAAAGGTTTTTCAAAAACTTCCCCCCATGGTCAATAGAGAGAAATTATTCGGTCCCCAGTATGTGGTCAACGCCGCCGGGGAATGGCTTTGGACCGAAGAACGTCTTCTGGCCACCTCGGCGGATATGACCTTGGAAGAGATCGTGGACCAGGTGGCCTCGCTGGGGGGAGTCACCATCCCGGCCCATGTGGACCGTCCTTCCTTCAGCTTGTTGTCCAATCTTGGCCTGGTCCCCGAGGTCTTTTCTCATGGCCCATTGGAAGTCACTTCTTTTTTTAACCCGCAAACGGGCTGTCAACAATGGCCTCAATTGCGCAATCGGTGTCTTATCGTCAATGGGGATGCCCATCGGCTTCAAGAGATCCAAAATCGGACAACCTTTAAGATGACCCATCCCTTAATCCGTGAGATGGTTATGGCTTTTCAAGGGCAGCAGGGCCGGCAGGTCATGGTGGAGTGGTCTAAGAATTAATAGGGATTATCAGAACAGGAGGGAAAAATGACCCATTCGGAGACTATCGAATTAGAACCTCTCGATAAAATCATCGACGAATTCAATGGGAGGCAGGGGACCTTGATCCCGATTTTACAGAAAACCCAGGATCTTTATGGTTATCTTCCGTCTGAAGCCCTGGGCCGGATAGCGGAAAAGACGGGCACCCCTTTGAGTCAGATTTACGGAGTAGCCACCTTTTATTCTCAATTTTATCTGACCCGCCGGGGAAAAACGATTATTCGGCAATGTGACGGAACGGCCTGCCACGTCCGGGGGGCCGGGAGGATTGTGGATACGATTCAGAATGAATTGGGTATTCAGGCCGGGGAAACCACCCCGGATTATCAATATACCTTTGAGGTCGTTTACTGCCTGGGGGCCTGCGGGCTGGCCCCGGTGGCCGTAGTCGACAACAAGGTCGTAGGCCGTTTGGTCCCTGAAAAAATGGCCCAGATTTTAAAGGAGACTTAAGGACCTTGATCGAATTATCTCTCCATCTATTGGACATGATCCAAAACTCGATTGAGGCCAGTGCCTCTAAAATTGAGATAAGAATCGATGAGGATTTGCAGGCCGACCTTTTGCGGATTGAAATCAAGGATAATGGGCGAGGGCTTTCCGAAGAACAGACGGCCAGGGTCCTGGATCCTTTTTATACCACCAGGAAAACGCGCCACGTAGGCCTGGGGCTTCCCTTATTGTCCGAGGCCTGCCGCAGGTGCGAGGGGGCTTTGGAAATCCGCTCCCTACCGGGAGCCGGAACGACGATCAGGGGCACCTTTCGTCACAGCCATGTCGACCGGGCCCCTTTAGGGGATATGACTTCGGTCCTGCTGGCCCTGCTTTTGTCCGAACCCCCGCTGGATTGGCTGTATATCCACCGGGTCGATGAAGAGGAATTCCGGCTGGACTCCTCTGAAATTCAAAAGGAACTGATGGAGATACCCTTGACCCACCCCAAGGTCCGGAAATGGCTGATGGGTTTTTGGGCCGAGGCGGAAAACGGCCTTTCCATAAGGGCCTTGCCGGCCAGGGTTGGGGCTTAAAGGGGAAAAAAGCATTCGGCGGATGAACCAGGAGGAAAATAGATGACAAAACTCAAGAGTGTTGAAGAGCTGAAAAAGATCCGTGATGAGGCCCGGAAAGATTTGATGTCCAGGGTTCAGACCGGGACCCGGATCATTATCGGTATGGGGACCTGCGGCATCGCCGCCGGGGCCAGGGAGGTTATGCAAGCCGTATTAAAGGAATTGGACAACCGAAAGATCGAGGCCCATGTGGAAACGGTCGGATGTGTCGGGATGTGCGCCAAAGAACCCCTGGTCGATGTGGAACAGGCGGGCAAATCCAGGGTTCGTTACGGTAATATCACCCAGGAAAAGGTGCCGCGCTTAATCGAGGAGCATCTGATCCGAGGTCAGGTGATTCAGGAATGGGCCGTCAGTCGCATGGAAGCGCAAAAAACCTGAGAAGATTCGTTACTCGTTACTCGTTACTCGTTGCTCGTTGCTGGTTGCTCGTTACTGGTTACTGGTTGCTGGGTACTCGTTTAACCGGGAGCTATAGAACCAGACCCAGTAAGCCGTAACGTTTAAGATCAATCAATTTAAGAATATAAAAACATTAAATTAGGAAGCAGGAGGCAGATATGGCTGAGCCTTTTTATCGGGCCAATGTTCTGGTCTGTGGCGGAACGGGGTGCACGGCCTCGGAGTCCCCGGAGGTCATTACCGGATTAAACAAGGAGATTTCCCGCCGGGGTTTGGATAAGGAGGTCCGGGTCGTACCAACCGGGTGCCGCGGCTTTTGTGCCATGGGACCGATCATGGTCATCTACCCTGAAGGGATTTTTTATTGTCAGGTGCAGCCCAGGGATGTTCAGACCATTGTCGAGGAGACCCTGGTCAAAGGCCGGGTGGTCGGTCGTTTAACCTATAAGGCCCCCGAGACCTATAAGGAACTTCCCCGGTATCAGGATATACCTTTTTACAGCAAACAGGTTCGAATCACCCTGCGCAACTGCGGGATGATCGACCCCGAAAAGATTGAGGAATATATTGTCCGGGGCGGGTATGAAGGGCTGTCAAAGGCCTTATTCGATATGACCCGGGAGGAAGTCATCCAGGAGGTCAAACGCTCCGGCTTAAGGGGACGTGGAGGGGCCGGGTTTTCCACCGGTACCAAATGGGAGTTTACCTTTAAGGCCCCGGGGGATGTCAAATATGTGGTTTGCAATGCCGATGAAGGGGACCCCGGGGCCTTTATGGACCGCTCTCTTTTGGAAGGCGATCCCCATAGTCTGATCGAAGGCATGACCATTTGCGCCTATGCGGTGGGGGCCAGGGAAGGGACCATCTATTGCCGGGCCGAATACCCCTTGGCCATTAAGCGTCTCAACGTGGCCATCGCCCAGGCTGAGGAGTACGGTCTGCTGGGCGATAATATCCTTAACACCGACTTTTCTTTCCAACTGCATATTAAGGAAGGGGCCGGGGCCTTTGTCTGTGGGGAAGAAACCGCCCTATTGGCCTCTATCGAAGGCCGGCGCGGCGAACCCCGCCCCCGTCCCCCTTTTCCGGCCGCTTCCGGTCTCTGGGGGAAGCCGACCAACTTGAACAATGTCAAAAGTTATGCCAATGTCCCCCAAATTATGGTCAACGGATCGAATTGGTTTAATAATATCGGCACTAAACGAAGCCCGGGAACAGCCATTTTTGCCTTGACCGGAAAGGTTAATAATACCGGTCTGGTTGAAGTGCCTATGGGAATTACGCTGGGAGAAATTATTTTCGATATCGGCGGAGGGATTCTCAAAGACAAGCGATTTAAGGCCGTTCAGACCGGAGGCCCCCTGGGGGGGTGCATCCCGCCGCAGCACCTCAATGTGGAAGTGGATTTTGATTCCCTCCAGGAAGTGGGTGCGGTCATGGGCTCGGGCGGTATGATCGTGGTGGACGAAGATACCTGCATGGTGGAGTTTTCCAAATTTTTTCTGAAGTTCGCTCAGGCCGAATCCTGCGGGAAATGTATCCCCTGCCGGGTGGGTGGAAAGCGGATGTTGGAAATACTGACCCGGATTACCGAAGGCCAGGGCAGACTGGAAGATATCGAAACCATAAAGCAGATCGCCAAGGGTATGGAAACCGGCTCCCTGTGCGCCTTAGGGCAATTGACTCCCGGGCCGGTCATGTCGGCCTTGAAATATTTTGAAGAGGAATTTTTGACCCATATCCTCGACGGCGAGTGTCCGGCCGGCTCCTGCAAGACTCTGGTCCGAGCCCGTTGTACCAATGCCTGTCCGGCCCAGGTTGACGTCCCTTCGTTTATCGCCCTGATCGCCCAGGGTAATTATGCTGAGGGCCTGGAGATCCATCGGGAAAGAAACCCCTTTGCCCTGATCTGCGGCCGGGTTTGTCCGGCCTTTTGCGAGCAAAAATGCCGGCGCGGCGATATTGATGATCCGGTTGCCATCCGTTTGGCCAAACGGCTCATGGCCGATCATGAAATGGAAAAACCCTGGACCCCCCCGAAGCTGGAAGGTCCCAAAAAGGAAAAGGTGGCGATCATCGGGACCGGCCCGGCCGGTTTGACCGCGGCCCTGCGGCTGGCCCAACGGGGCTATCCGGTGACGGTTTTTGATAAACTGCCGGTGGCCGGGGGCATGATGGCCGTGGGTATTCCGGAATACCGTTTGCCGCGAAACATCTTAAATATGGAAATCGAGGCCATTAAACGGGCCGGAGTGGAAATCAGACTGGGCCAGGAGATGGGGAAGGATTTCACGGTTGACGGCCTGCTGGACCAAAGCGGCTATAGTGCCGTGGTCCTGGCCCTTGGGGCCCATAAGGGCCGGCGTCTGGGCATACCCGGGGAAGACCTGCCCGGGGTCTATCAGGGGATCGAATTCCTGAAAAACGTGGCCCTGGGAAAACCGCCGGAGATCAAGGGAAAGAGAGTGGCCGTGGTCGGGGGGGGGGCCGTGGCCATTGACGCTGCCCGGACCGCTCTGCGCCTGGGGGCCAAAAGGGTGCATATCCTCTATCGCCGCACCCGTCAAGACATGCCGGCCTGGAAAGAGGAGATCGTGGAGGCCTTCCGGGAAGGGATTCAATTTCATTTCCTGACCAACCCGGTGGGTATCCTCGGTCCCGAACAGGTGACCGGCGTGGAATGCCATTTACAGCGACTCGGCGAGTTTGATGCCGGCGGCCGCCGGCGCCCCATACCGATCGAGGCCACCGAGTTTGAGGTACCCGAATTCATCCTGGATGCCGATATCTTTATCGCCGCCATCGGGCAGGCCTCGGATTTGGGAGGCCTCGGGGGAGAGGGAAAGATTGAGGTGAAAGCCGACAGCACCATCCAGGTGGGGGCGAATCTGATGACCACCCGCCCGGGGGTATTTGCCGCCGGCGATGTCACTCTGGGACCGGCCACGGTTATCGAGGCCGTTGATCAGGGGAATAAGGTGGCCGTAACCGTGGATGCCTATCTGAAAGGACAACCGGTGGAGCGGATCAAGTTCGCCTCCCTCTGCCGGGAAATCCCGCAACTTTATTCACCGGAGGATTATGCCGAGGCCAATCGCCCGGTGGTCAGGCGTCTGTCCGAGGAGAAAAGCGTTCAATGCTTTGAAGAGGTGGAAGCCGGTTTCGATGAACAAATCGCTCGAGAAGAGTGTAAACGCTGTCTGCGATGCGATCTGGAATGGTTAAAATCGATGGGACTTTTGACCCCGATTCAGCAAAGGGCCGTGGCCTCGGCCTGAGTAAAAGGGACTCTCCGATTTCCGGATCGCTATAAAGGAGGTTTTTCTAATGGATAAGGTTGTGAATATAAAAATCAATGGACGTCACATCCGGGCCCGGGCCGGACAGACCGTTATGGAGGCGGCCAAGGGGGCCGGTATCGATATCCCCAGTCTGTGCCATCATCCTTCGGTTACCCCCCTGGGGGCCTGCCGGATCTGTCTGGTTGAAATCGAGAGACAACGGGGTCTTCAACCGGCCTGCACCTTTCCCGTATCCGAAGGCATGCGGGTGGAGACCGAATCACCCAAGGTCGTTGAAGAGAGAAAGTTCCTTCTGGGAATGCTTTTCTCCGAAGGAAACCACTACTGCCCATTTTGCGAATCCAGCGGAGATTGCGAATTACAGGCCCTGGCCTACCGCTACGGACTGGATCACTGGATTTATCCGAATCCCGGTGAGGCCAAGCCGGTTGACGGCACACGGGAACATTTCATCATGGATCATAACCGTTGTATCCTCTGTCGGCGCTGCATCCGGGCCTGCAACGAACTGGCGGCCAACAATACCCTGGGGGTCATCTACCGCGGGGCCAAGACCCGGATTTGCGCCGACGGCGACGTTCCCTTTGGAGAATCCTCCTGTGTTACCTGCGGCACTTGCCTGCAGATCTGTCCCACCGGGGCCTTGATCGACCGTCAGAGCGCCTAGGCCGGACGGGAATCCCAGGTGGAGAGGACCAAAAGCGTTTGTCTGTTCTGTAGCGTGGGTTGTGGTACGGAGATCATTACCAGGGCCGGACGGGTCTTAAGGGTCGAAGGGGAATGGGAGGAACACAATAACGGCGTGCTCTGCGTCAAGGGCCGCTTTCAGCCCTTCAAGGAAAAGCGCCGGCGCATTGAAACCCCCTTAATCCGTAAAGATGGCCGGATGGAGCCGGCCACCTGGGGGGAGGCCCTGGATACTGTTGCCAGGGCGATCAAGGCCAGTCCGCATAACAAGGTCGGGGCCTGGACCACCTGCCGGACCCTTAACCTGACCTTGAGTGAATTTGTGGCCGTATTCCTGGGGAAGATCCGGGCCAACGTGGGTGTTTTGGAGCCGACCCTGGCCAGGTTTAATCTGCCATTGGGGGGGTCCCTCAATGATTTGCTTTCTGCGGATACGATCCTGGTCACGGGTGCCGATCCCCTGTCCGATCATCCGGTCATCGGCTATCACATTAAGCGGGCCTGCATGAAAGGGGCCCGATTGGTCATTGTTTCCGACAACAACCATGCGATGAGGCGGTTTGCCCATAAAACCTTTCCCCTGAATGAAATGGGCCGCGCCATTAAATTTTGTCAGGACAGTGCCGCGCCGGTTGTGCTTTATGGTGAGGAAACCCCTCCCCAGCAGGCGGAAAGGCTGGCCACATTGCAAAAGAAGGCCCATTTTATCCCCTTGTTCCCGGAAAGCAATGGCTTCCATGCCAAGGCCTTGGGGCTTCGAGCGACTTTTGCTCCAGCTCAAATGGAGGCGGTCTATCTTCTCCTGGAAGAGACCACCCTTTCAGAAGAGAAGGTCAAACAGGCCCGGGAAGCCAGGTTTTTGACCGTCCAGGCCAGCTTTCACGGTCCGATTACCGAGGTGGCCGACGTCGTTTTACCGGCCCTGCTCTGGTATGAGCACGAAGGGTCGCTCTATAACCTGGAAGGTAAAAAGGTGGCGGTCCGGAAGGCCGTACCCTTGCCCGAGGGCTTGATTCCGGAAAATGAAGTATTAACCCAATTGGCCGCCCGAATGTAGAAGGGGGGGAGAAAGACTTATGGCGAAGATAAAGATTGCAACCGATTGGCTGGCGGCTTGTGCCGGATGCCATATGTCCCTATTGGATATGGACGAGAGGCTGGTCCAATTACTGGATAAGATAGAGATAACATCATGCCCGATAACCGACTTAAAACATCCGCCGAGAGACGGCGTCACCGTCGGGATTCTAACCGGCACGGTCAACAACACCGCCCATCTGGAAGTCGCCCGGGAAATGCGGGAGCGCTGTCAGATTCTGGTGTCGTTGGGGGATTGCTCGGTTCTCGGGGGCATCCCTTTAATGCGGAACCAGGTTACAATAGAGGATGCCCTGCAGCGGGCCTATGTGGAGACGGAAAGCACCGTAGACGGTTTAATACCCCAATCGGAGGAATTGGCCAAACCGATTTTTGCCCGCCCCTTGGATCAGGTGGTCAAAGTCGATGTTTATTTGCCCGGCTGTCCTCCTTCGGCCGAGACCATCCATATTGTGCTCAGTGAACTGCTGGAAGGCCGAATCCCGGTCTTGAAGGATCAGACCTTGAAGTATGATTAGAGGAGAAGATAAAATGCAAAAAATTACCATAGAACCGGTAACCCGGATAGAGGGTCATGCCAAAGTCACCATCCATATGGGCGCCAAGGGGAAAGTCGAAAACGCCTTTATGCATGTCAATGAATTTCGAGGGTTTGAAAAGTTCACCGAAGGCCGGCCCTTTTTCGAGATGCTCCAAATCACTCCCCGGATATGCGGCATTTGTCCGGTCAGCCATCATCTGGCCTCGGCCAAGGCCTGTGACCGGGTGATCGGGGCGACACCTCCCCGAACCGCCGGGCTTCTTCGAGAGCTGATGCATATGGGACAGTTTATTCAATCCCACTCCATGCATTTCTTTGAATTGGCCGGACCGGATATGCTTTTGGGGTTCGATGCCGACCCGGCTATAAGAAATGTCGTCGGGGTCATCCAGGCCAATCCGGAGCTGGCTTTGAAGGCCGTCCAGTCCAGGGCCTTCGGTCAGGAAATCATCCGCAAGCTGGGGGGTAAAAGGGTCCACCCCATCCATTCCATCCCCGGCGGGGTCAATGGGCCTCTTTCGGCCGAAGATTGTGACGATTTCTTGAGCCGGATCGACGAGGTGATGGAGACCATCAAACTGGCCATCACCGTAGCCAAGGGCTGGTTCGAGGCCAACCGCGAACTGGTGGATAAATTTGCGGTTTTCCCCTCGGGCTATCTGGGCCTGGTCGACGAGCAGGGTGGTTTGCAGTTGTACGACGGCAGGCTCAGGTTAATGGATAAAAACGGGAAGACCCTGGAGGAATTCGATCCCAAAAATTATCTGGAGCATATTGCCGAGCATGTTGAAAATTGGTCTTATCTGAAATTTCCCTATTATCGCAAGCTGGGCTATCCGGCCGGCACCTATCGGGTCGGACCCTTGGCCCGCCTGAATGTGGCCGAAAGGATCAATACCCCATTGGCCAATGAGGAATTCGCCAATTTCAAGGCCCTATCCGACGGCAAGCCGGTGGAGGGTACGCTATGGTATCACTACGCCCGCCTGATTGAAGACCTTTATGCCATCGAGCGGGCCAAGGAAATCCTCCTGGACCCCGAGGTCACCTCCACCAATCTGGTTGGTGATTCCAAGGGTTTGACCGGCGAAGGAGTGGGGTGTTTAGAGGCCCCTCGAGGGACCCTTTTCCATCATTATAAAACCGATCAAAACGGGATGCTGACCAAGGTCAATCTGATTGTCGCTACCGGGCATAACAATTGGGCCATCAACAAATCGGTGGAAATGGTGGCCAAATCCTTCGTCGACGGAAAGAAACTGACCGAGGGCATGTTAAACCGGGTCGAGGCGGCCATCCGGGCCTATGATCCCTGTTTTTCCTGCTCCACCCATGCTATCGGGGCCATGCCGATGGTTATTGAATTGTTAGGGCCGGATGGGGAAATCATAGAAAGGATATCCCGTTAATAATACCAGGCTGTTGCAGGGACTCCGAGCCGGATGAACGGGATTATGTAGTGCTGGCGCCCTCGTCTGTCATTAATGGAAACAGACGGGGGTGCCCCCTCCCTCACCCTTCCCCTTGAGGGGGAGGACAGGGGTTGGGTGGGGCACCACGAAGCATGAAAATGTTTTGAGGCGATGGGCTATGGGCAATAGGCGAAAGGCAAGGTTCAGGGTTCAAGGTTTTCCTCTTGCAACTTGAAACTTGCATCTTGCAACATGATTCTTTAACTGCCCCCCGGCCCCTGAGCCCTACTTTCTTACTAAGCGCTCATGCCCGGGTCGGGCACTACGAAGAATGAAAATGTCTTTCGCCGACCGCCGATCCCTGACCCCCGATCCTTGAACGTTATTTTCCTACTAAAGATTTTTCAAAAATATGCCGATTATTAGGAAGAGGACTATTATTAGGGGAAAATAGATTTAATAACCTCTTTAAATAAATGGCAAGAAAAATGGTTTTCTTTTTTCTTTTTGTTTTCTTGTGCCTGTGGATGCCCTTCCAGGGGTATAACGCCTTTTCTGCGGAAATCGCTGCTCCAAAGACAAGCGGCCCGGAAAAAAGTTCAGGGCCTGCTTCCAATACCCCTATAAAAGGCTCGAAAGCCAAAGCAGCCTTTGATATTTTTTTTATCCTGGATCAATCCGGTAGTATGAAAAAAACCGACCCCCAGGATTTCAGAAAAGCAGCCGCTGAATTATTGATTACCCTGTTCGGACCTGAAGACCGGCTTGGCCTGATCAGCTTTGGGGATTCGGCCCAGACCTTGATCCCGCTTACCCAAAATCTTCCCGAGAATCAGAAGGGATTTTCCAGGGCCGTTCAAAAAATAACTTCCCGGGATTTAAACACCGATCTATATGCCGCAATTAAAAAAGGGTATGAAGAGATTAAACCTTCTCAAAATTCGAACAAAATTCTAATCCTTTTTTCCGACGGTCAAATGGACCTGGGGGATAAAGAAAAAGACGCCTCGGCCCTTAAAGCCTTAGGAAAACTTCTACCGGAACTGGTAAAAGATCATATTAAACTCTATACCGTGGCTTTTTCTGATTTTTCGGACCGGAAACTTCTAAACGATTTAGCGCAAGAAACCAAAGGTCTTTTCAATCTGGCCCAGGCCGATAAAGATATCCATGTTATTTTTGCCTCCATATTTGAACAAGTCAAAATGCCCGACACCGTGCCCTTGGAAGGGGATTCCTTCTTTATCGACAAGGAGATTCAAGAAGCGACCCTGTTGATTACGAAACAAATAGGGACCCTGACCAAGCTTATCGATCCCAACCGGAAAGGACTCGTTTACGATAAATTGTCTGAAGGTATTGCCTGGTATCAAACCAAAGCTTTCGATTTGATCACCATCAAAAAGCCCATCCCCGGCCGATGGAAAGTGCAGTTGAGTACCAAGGAAGGGAATAAAATATTCGTCGTTACCGATCTGGCCTTGAAAAGTTCTTTGAAGCAAAATCATATTTTTCAAGGCGAGAAAATTAACATAGAGGCCTGGCTGGAAAGGGAGGATCGAACCGTTACGGAAAAACGATTCCTGGAATCCATCTTTTTTATGACCGACATAAAAGGACCTGATGGAAATCATCTCAAACTGAGTTTGTTTCCTCTGGAAACCGGAGATAGCAGAGATAAGGAAGGAAGATATTCCAACGCCTTCACCTTTAAACAGACCGGTGATTATACCATTCAAATACTGGCCGATGGAAAGACCTTTAAAAGAGAACAGGTCCGACAGGTGAAAGTTTTAAACCGACCGGCCCTTCAAAGTCCCCCGACCCCCACCGCACGGGCCGTAAAAACAACCGTTCCGACCAGGGCGGATGAGATTTGGACAAAGGCCTTCATGAAATTGGGACTTATCCATTTGGGTTTTTTAGTAATCGGATTGATTTTTTGGGGGGTTTTAAAATGGAATCGAAAAAAAGCCGGCAAAAAAGAGAAAGAAGGTTCCTTAAATACTAATGATCCGTCTTGATCCCTTCTATTTTATTTTGCTTCTGGAATTTTTGCTGATCCAATTGGCAATAATTATAATTCTCTTTTTAAAAGGGAGAAAGTTAAAGGCCTCCTATTTAAAATCAGTAAAAATTATAAGAGATTTCAATTGGCAGCATGATCATCAAGGGGATCAGGAATTAAACCGAACCGAGGTTTCGAATCCCGAACCGCAGGCCCCCCTCCTGCCGGAGAAGGAAACCTGGAATCAAGGGTTTGAGGGGGGTGATAACGGAGAAATAAAAAAATTACAAGATTCGCTTCAGGAAAAGACAGAAATCATTTTACAGATGAAAAATAAAATTGAGCAAATGGAAAAAAAGTTTGCGGATATGGAAAAAGAATACCTGATATTATTCGATCAATCGCAGAAACAAGAAGAGGCGTTAAAAAAATATGAAGGAGGCCAACCCAAACTGGACGAAATAGATTTTTGACACCGCTCCTGAATTGGTCTTAATAAAACCCGATTCCTTTCCCAATTTCCCCCATCTTTTTAATTGTTGGTCTTCCCGGTTGGAAATGATATAATAATAAACGATTTTGCTGATGGCTAAAAGCTGATCGCTGACAGCTCTCATCCGGAAATATCATTTCCGGACGAGCACTAATTAGGGCACTTGTGAAAGGCCTTTAAAGTGTTCCGGTGGAAGCCGGATTCCAGTCTCATTTAGGAGGAAAAAATGTTTAAAAGGGTACAATTCGTCTTGATGGGTATTATTGCGTTATTTTTGGTTTCCGGCTGTGGTTACAATACTATTCAGACCAATGAAGAAGCGGTCAAGGCCGCCTGGGGAGACGTGGAGGCGGCCTACCAAAGAAGAAATGACTTAATTCCCAACCTGGTGGAGGTGGTCAAGGCCTACGCCAAGCACGAAAAGGATACCCTGACGGCGGTCACCGAGGCCAGGGCCAAAGTCGGGTCGATTCAAATGAATAAAAATCTTTTAGATGATCCCAAGGCCTTCAGCCAATTCCAGGCCGCCCAGGGGGCCATGAGCAGCGCCCTTTCCCGGTTGATGGTGGTGGTTGAGAGATACCCTGATCTTAAAGCCAACCAAAATTTTCAGGATCTGCAACACCAACTCGAAGGCACGGAAAACCGCATCAATGTGGCCCGGGTTCGTTATAACAAAGCCGTCGAGGTCTTTAACGGCTCCATACGGGTCTTTCCCAATAACCTGACCAATAAGTTCTTGTTAGGGCTAAAACTGAAAGAACCTTTTAAAGCCGAAGCCGGGGCCGAAAAGGCGCCTAAAGTAAAATTTTAACCAAAGATGATGGTCTCGTAAAAAGTCGTCATTCCCGCGCAGGCGGGAATCCAGGCCATGTCTAACCAGTTAAAAACACTGGATTCCCGTTCCCCGATTAAGACATTCGAGGACAAGCTTCACGGGAATGACGGGAAGGGTGCTTGCGGACTTTTTTCGAGTTCATCAAAGATGCATTTTCAGAAAGAATGTCTAAAGAATGAAAAAATCCATTCTTGCCCTGATTTTTGTTCTTTTCTTTTTCCCTTGCATAAGCCAGGCCCTGGAAATCCCTAAGCTCCGGGGCTATGTCAATGATTATGCCGGAATGATTTCTTCCGCCTCGGCGGCTCGCATTGAAGGGGAATTGAAAGCATTCGAACAAACCGACTCCACACAGATGGTCATTTTAACCGTCCCCTCGTTGGAAGGAGAGACTATCGGCAGGTTTGGGATCCAGGTGGCCGAGGCCTGGAAGATCGGGCAAAAAAATAAGGACAATGGGATAATCGTGGTCGTGGCCAAAAAGGAAAGAAAGATCCGGATCGAGGTCGGGCGGGGCTTAGAAGGCCGATTGACGGATTTATTGGCCGGAAGGATTATTGACCTGGTCATTACCCCCAGATTTAAGAGAGGGGATTTTGACGGCGGGGTTATGGCCGGGGTTTCGGCCTTGATCGACGCCACCAGAGGGGAATTTAAGGCCGAGCAAAGGCCGACGGTTAAAAAGACAAGGGGATTCCACTCCTTCCTGATTTTTCTTGTCGCCGGTTTTGTTGTCCTTCTCCTGGTGAGCAGTTTTTCCCGCATTTTGGGGGGCATTGCCGGCGCCGCGGGTTTACCGGCCCTGCTTCACTTGGGCCTTTTTCCCCTGGGATTGGTTGCCCTGATTCTATCGATTCTGGTGGGAGCGGGGATAGGGGCTTTGTTGCCTTCCCTCTTTTCTGCCGGAGGTAACAGGGGAGGTGGGTTTTGGCCGGGCGGCGGTTTTTATTCATCCGGCGGGGGCGGATGGAGCGGCGGCGATTCAGGTGGTGGTGATTTCGGCGGCGGCGGGGACTTCGGCGGCGGCGGGGCCTCGGGGGACTGGTGATTTCGATTTTGGATTTTGGATTTTGGATTGCGGATTTTGGATTGGGGAATGAAAGGCAAAATGAAGATAATTTAGCCTCTTGCAAATGTCTAAGCCTAATAAAATAGGTCAGGCATCCTGCCTGACAGGATTGACTAAGAAATGGATTCAGGGAAATATCATGAAAGCCGACCGATTTTTTACCGAGGAAGAAAATAAAAAAATTACGGCCACTATCAAGGATATCGAATCCCGCACCGATGGAGAGATTGCGGTCATGGTAGTCGACAGCAGTAACCATTATCACGAAGCAGAGGTGTTGGGAGGCGTGATTTTGGGGAGTCTTTTAGCCCTGATCGTTACGGTTTTGTTCTTTCATGACTCCCTCTGGGTCTATATCTCCTTAAGCATCCTCTTTTTCTTCCCTTTTGGCCTGCTCTGTGCCCGGGTCCCTAAATTGAAGGCCGCCTTCCTGTCCGTCAAAAAGCAAGAAGAAACGGTCAGGCTCCGCGCCCTGCTGGCCTTTTATGAAAAAGGACTTTATCGGACCCGGTATAATACCGGGGTTTTGTTTTTTCTTTCTTTGTTGGAAAGAAAGGTCTGGGTCCTGGCCGATAAGGGGATATATAAAAAGATGGATCAGGAGACCTTGAACCAATTTGCCGGGATGGTCTCCCAGGGAATTAAGGAGGGCCGGGCCTGCGAGGTCTCTTTGTGTCAGGCCATTGAGGGGGTGGGCCGATTGCTGGCCGAGCACTTCCCTATTACCCATGGAGACACGGACGAATTACCGGATCAAGTCCTGACCGAATAATGGGAAAGAATCGCCTACGGGGGATTCTTATGGCCGAATGGTTAGCGGCTTTTTTGGGTAAAAACTCGATCCTAAAGGAGAATATATATATGGAATCAGCAGCAAGTGTTACCATGACAAAGATGCTTGAAACCCTTCCAGAGTCGCTGCAGGATCGTGTCCTCGAACATATGAGAGACTATATTGAGGACATTCGGGACGAAGCTAAGTGGAATGAATCTTTTTCTAAGACTCAAAACAAACTTGTTGCCGTCGCCCGGCAGGCTCGGAAAGAAATTGGCGAAGGCAAGGCTACGCCTATGAACATGGAGAAACTATGAATTCCGCCACCCTCCCATCCTTTTGGGATAGCTACCAGAAGCTTGATCAAAGCATCAAAAATAGGGTGAGAAAGGCATATCTCTTATGGGCTGAAGACCCATTCCATCCTTCATTACGTTTCAAGTGTATTAATCATACGGAGAATATTTGGGCGGTTCGAGTGGGCTTGGGTTACAGGGTTCTGGGAGTACTTGATGGAAGCACCGTGACATGGTTTTGGGTAGGCAGCCATGACGAGTACGAGAGGTATTTCGGCTGAAGGGGAAGGCCATAGCCACTAAGGATAGAGACGATCCTGAAAGGTCGTTTTCCTGTATAAACAGGAGGAACGCAGGGGGGGTGAAGTATCATACTTGACAGAAAGATATGCGTCTTATTGAATGGACTTCTGGAGAGATTTTTTAGGAAGGACTACGAAGAAAGGGTTCTGCTGCACAGCGGCT
This sequence comes from Deltaproteobacteria bacterium, assembly GCA_016219225.1. Taxonomy (NCBI): domain Bacteria; kingdom Pseudomonadati; phylum Myxococcota; class Myxococcia; species Deltaproteobacteria bacterium. Next base: position 1,182 of record JACRBX010000193.1, on the reverse strand, counting down.
TACTTGAACAACCACTTGCACCGATAGCCGAAAAGCTATCTCCGGGTAAAGCGTGCGTTAGAAATCGAAAAAAAATACAATGATCACAGAAGATACTTTATTTATCTTAGGAGCAGGATCAAGCTTCCCTTATGGTTATCCAACAGGGAAAGAATTGCGCCGTAAAATATGCAAAGAATTCTCCCAAGATTATAGTGTGCTACTAAATCGTAGAGCTTCTCCCGATCCAGACTATTTTAGTGAAGATGTAATTCAAAATGCAGAAAATTTTGCAAATATATTTTTCAAATCGAGTACACCCTCAATAGATCTTTTTCTATCAAGAAACCATAATTTTTCAGAAATAGGAAGAAAAGCAATTGCTTTAAGTATTTGGAAGGCCGAAACGAATAGTATTTTCCGAGAAGATGTTGACCAAAGTCAAGATTGGTACACTTACCTTTATCAGAGGATGACAGAAACACTTACAAATCCAGATAATTTTAAACTGATAAGCCAAAACAAAATATCATTCATCACATTCAATTACGATCGTTCATTAGAACATTTTTTATATGAAAGTATAACCAATTCTTTTACCTCAATCCCACGCACCCAACCACCAAATGGAGAATTATTTCCTTTTTCAATCCAGCATGTTTATGGTCAATTAGCTTATTTGCCATGGCAGGGAGCACATTATTTAGACTACGCTGCAAAACTAAACAATTTTGATTTTAATAATATATTTGAAAATATCAAAGTGATATACGACAGAACTGAAAGTGATCTCACAAAAACTAAAGATCAGATTTTGAAAACAAAGAAAATATTCTTCCTTGGATTTGGCTTTGCCAAAGAGAACTTAGAAATTTTAGGTATACCTGAACTTCTGACAGGTGACCAAGAAATATATGGTACCGCCTTTGGGATGACAGAAAAAGAAATAGATAGCGTAAGAATGATGTTGAGTCAAAATTTCAAAAATAAAGACCCTCGGCGTAACAATCCAAGAATTATAAATATGAATTGCTATGAACTTTTGAGAGAGTACTTGTAATAATAATTGCTTTTAGGTAAACCCCCGGCTCTGCCGGGGGACTCCCAGAGTTCGACAATTCCGGGAGTGGGGGTTTTCAGTATCGACAACGAGTAATTAATGTTTTCCATTTGAAGACCAAACCTTGATTTGACCGTCATTCC
>JACRBX010000192.1 GCA_016219225.1 Deltaproteobacteria bacterium | reverse complement strand
TTAACTGCTGAATCTGGCAGGAAAGATAATGTCACTTTGCTCAAGCCATTTGATTTCGCATATCGCTGACGGCTCTCATCGAATCATTCGGTTTCGTAACAGGCCAGTATCTCGCCGAAGTAAAGGGTATGGTAATCCTTTTGCGGATAAAGAGACGACTCAATATTTTTATCCAGAAAGGCCGGGTTCATTGCGGACTTGTAGACTATTTTGCACTCGTAATGATGCCCCGGGGTTTTGATAATCGGTGAAACAACCTTACTTCCGCTCGTAATTTCAAGATTGCATGCTTTAAATTTGTCTACGTCCCGGCCGGATTTCGAACCGCAAAAGGCGGTTTCTTTGCCCATATCACCCGCCGGCAGGGTAACGGTAAAATCCTCGGCTGCTTCCATGATACCAAAAGTATGTCTCGAAGACCGCACCGCGACCATCATGATCGGCTTTTGCCAGATAAACCCGAAAGTTGCCCAACCGATAGTCATGGTATTGAGGGCGTTTCCGGCCTTTACCGTTAAAAAGGCCCCTTTTTTAATTTTCTTAAGGTTATCCTCGGCAATACCCATATAATTTAAATCTTTCATCTCAGTCTCCTTATGTTAATGTTAAGCCTCGCGGTCCGAACCTACCTTACTCAATGCCCATATTGGTTTCAAGCTTTTTCACTTCTAACAGGGTCTTGTACAAATTCTCTATAGCTTTATGGGCCATCATTAGTTTTCGTCGCTTTTTATTACTGAAAAGAATGAAGAACGTCCCCTTTTCCCTATTATTTTTGTCATCATCTGGATTTATTTTATTCCTAATAAGCCATTCACATTGCAATTTTATTTTGCAGCCCAAAACAGAAAACCTCATCTCCTCACTTTAGAAAATGGGCCTTATCGGGCTGCCTCAGAGACCTGCCTTTCGATTGAAGAGTAACGGCATCCAGCATTAATGGGATGAAAGCCTCGCATCCTCCTACTGAGTACTCCTCTTTAAAATTATGCAAGGCTCTCAAGATCGCAGCTTTTTACTCGGAACGATTGTCCCATGGGCTGAAATCCCCCTACTTCATCCCGTTTGAGTTTTTCTCTGACGCGCTCAAAGCATCGGACCGTCTCTTCCGAGTAGAGCCGCTCTCCACACCGAAGGCAAACCTCTGCGCTTACTTTTACGGTAGCTGTATTGAGCCCGCCCTGTAAAAGTATTTCCACCTCTTTTGTCATCATCTCACCCCCGCAAACTGGGCATTTTTCAAATGGCATCATAGCTTCTTCCTCTCTTTAAATTTATAACTTTTATTATTTCTTGTCAATCAAGGAGCTAACAATATTCCCCTTTAGTCGTTGACAATTATTTCCGATAGTATCAAGGTAGTTTTGATTTATTGAAAGGGATCGATGCCAAGACCAAATCATGGACAACTCATCAGAAAAACCCATCACTGAAATAAAAATAACCCGGAGTCCCAAGCGGAAAAAGACGGTAAGCGCCCGTTTGAATAACGGGGTGCTGGCCGTCTGTGCCCCCTCAGGCATTTCTGATAAAGAACTTAACAAGATAGTCACCAGACTCACAGAAAGGCTTCTCAAAAAAAAGCTCAAAAAGGAATTGGACCGGGAACAGGACCTGAAAGAAATAGCGGAAAGATTGAACCGGGACTATTTCGGCGGGCGATTGCAGATCACCTCTATAGAATATTCGACCAATCAGAATTCAAGATACGGCTGCTGCAACCTGAAAACCGGGCGGATCCTTATATCCCACCGGTTGGCCGCCATGCCGGATTGGGTCCGGGATTATGTGATCCTCCACGAACTGGCCCACCTCATAGTCCCCAACCACAGCCGGCCTTTTCATGATCTGACCGCCAAGTACCGGTGGAAAGAGCGGGCCATCGGTTATCTGATGGCCAAGGGATATGGGGAAGACGAGACGGATATCAACGAGCTTTAGTTCGAAAATAAAGTTTCAAGATGCAAGTTTCAAGTATGAAAAACCTTGGACCTTGAAGCTATTTTCATGATTCGTGGTGCCCCCCTGCCCTCTTCGAGGGAGAGGGCAGGGGGGCTCATTCTGAATTCTGACTCCTGGATTCTGGATTCCGTAGGTCCGGTCTATCCTTCTTTCTTCGGCCGGTCCAACCCTTTGACGATCTGGGAGCGGATCATGCGCGGAAGCATCATGTGGTGATGAGGGCAGATGGATTTCGGATTCTGGTAGGCACTGTCGGTAAAGGCCATCATATAACGCCGCAGTTCCTCAAAACGGACCACCTCATCCACAAAACCCCGTTTGGCACAATAGACCGGCCGGGACTGGTCATAGTATTGCTGGGCCAGGGCATTCATCTTGTCGATAATCGGCTGTAAAGGTTTGCCGCCATCCTTTTCTTTAACCAGCCTTCGGGAAAAGGAGGCCGCGGCCGCGGTTTCCCCGTGCATGACATAAATCTCGGTCGTCGGGGTGCCCAGGGTAAAGGCGTTGTGATTATTGGCCGTGGGCCCGCCCCTGACGTAATGGGCCGCGGCCGTGCCTTTTCTTAAGACCACCAGCATCATGGGCACATCGGTCTGCTCGATGGAATAGATGAGGGACTGGCCTAAACCCAGAAGCTCGGCCTTCTCGGCAATATCGCCGACATCAATCCCCGAGGTATCCTGAAACCAGATAATCGGCACACGGTCCCGGCCGCATTGGGTCACAAATTCGTTCATCTTGATCAGACCCTGGCGATAAAGCTTCCCCCCGATGCCGATATATTCGTTGGTGTATTCCGGATAATTAGCTCCCAGGAAACCCTGGCGGTTGCCGATGACCCCCACCAAAAATCCGTCCATTTTGACCAGGCCGGTATAGATCTCCGGACCAAAACCCGGGCGGAATTCCAGGTGTTCGCTCCCGTCCACCAACCGGGCCAGAAAGTTATCAAAATCATAAACACCCTTTTGGTTAAAAGCAATAAGCGAAGGCAGGTCAGTCAAGGGATATTTGGGCTCGGCCGGCTGGGCCACTCGGAAAAACCTGGGGTTATAGGCCGGCATCTCGGCCATGTATTCTTTCAAGGCCTCCAATACCTGGGTCTCTTCTTCAAACACGGCCCGGAAAAACCCGGTCGAGTCGTAATGGATCTTGACACTGCCCGGAGGGACCTGCTTGAAGTGGCGGGTGGCCTCGATGATCTGCTCGGCCCCTTCTTTGTCAAAAGATCCCCTGGGACTCATACCGCTGACGATTCCGCCGCCGCCTACGGCGATATTGCAATTCTTATGGGCGAACAAGATGGTGGGGCTGATGCCCTGGTAGCCGCCTCCGGCCGGGTTGGTCCCGTAAATGCCAGCCAAAATCGGGATACCCAACTTTTCCAGTTCCGCGTGGCGGAAGAAGGTGGTGCCGTTTCCTCGGCGGTCGGCATAGACCTCCTGTTGTTCGGTAAGCTTGACCCCGGAGCAGTTGACCAGCCAGACCAGGGGGACATGGAGGCGTTTGGCCAGATCCGTCACCCGCAACTGATTTTCCGCCTGCCCGCTGATCCAGGCCCCGGCCATGACCTTATTGTCAAAACCGATCAGGACGCACCACTTGCCGCTGATACGGGCCAGACCATCGATCACCCCGGTAGTCCCTTCCTCGTTGTCCTTGGGGTTATATAGGGTATGGAGCGGGCAGAATGTCCCCGGATCGACCAGATATTCAATCCGGTCCCAAACGGTCATTTCCCCTCGCTGACGGATTTTTTCGGCCGGCAGCCCGGCCTTTTTGACCCGCTCGATCTCCGCATCCAGATCCTTAAGAACTTCTTCAATCAGGGCCCGGTTCTCGGCCATCTTATCGATCTGGGCCTGCCTGAGGGGTTTGCCCAGATCGTCCATTTTTTCAAAATACGGTCGCATAAAAAATTCCTCCTGATTTAAGGTCCAAGGTGCAAGGTACACGGTATAAGGTTTAAGAAAAGTTTAAAACATCCTTAGCCTTGCACCTTGTACCTTACACCTTGCCCCTTTATTTTATTTATTAGCCTTCCTGATCCCCAACTGATCCTGACCGATGATAAACTTACAGATATTGGACGAGCCTTCAACCATGTAATAGGTCGGGGCGTCCCGATAATAACGGGCCACCGGGTACTCTGTCGAATAACCATAGGCCCCCAGGATTCGCATGGCATAGTTGGAAGCCTTAGAGGCCACCTCGCCGCTGATATACTTGGCCATGGCCACCTCGAGATTATTACTGAGGTTTCCCTGGTCCTTTTGCCAGGCTGCTTTATAAACCATCATGCGGGCCGCCTCGATTTCCACGGCCAATTGGGCCACCATGTCCTGGTTCATCTGAAAATGGCCGATCGGTTTTCCGAACTGTTCCCTTTCATTGCAATATTTGGTGATCACATCCAGACAGGCCTGGGCCAGGCCGACGCCGCCGGCCGCTGCCGAAAGACGGGTCTGGCTCAAAGAGCCGAAAACGATCTTGGCCCCGTCTCCGGGTTTACCGAGGATATTCTCCTTGGGGACCCGGGTGTCTTCCAGAAAAATCTCCCCGGTGGGAGAAGACCGGGACCCCATCTTATCCAGATCCGATGTGGAGATGCCGTTAAAATTTTTCATCTCTACTACAAAAGCCGACAAACCCCGGCTACCGGCCGAACGGTCGGTGTAGGCATAATAGATGATCACATCGGCGATACTGGCATTGGAGATCCAGGTCTTGGAGCCGTTTAACAGCCAGTAATCCCCTTTATCCTCTGCGGTCGATTTTAAAGACATGACATCCGAGCCGGCATTGGGCTCGGTGATGCCGAACCCGCCAAGATAATCAGCATTGACCAGGTTGGCGATATACTTTTGTTTCAGGAGATCCGTCCCGTACCGGTAAATGGTAAAGGCGCAACCCAGGGACAGCATGTTGATCTGGACCCGCAGAGAGCTGGAAGCCCGGGCGATCTCCTCGGTCAGGATGATGGCCGCCATCCAGCCCATGTTGTTTCCTCCGTATTCCTCGGGGATAACGGTCCCAAAAAAACCCAGCTCGGCCATGGGTTTAATCACTTCCTGGTAAGGGAAATAATGTTCTTCGTCCCATTTGTCGGCAAAAGGGGCGATCTTCTCAGCGGCAAAATCCCGGGCCATCTCCCGTACCGCCTGTAGTTCTTCTGATAATTCAAAGTCCATAAATTTTCTCCTTTAATAGCTTAATAGCTCTTAGCCGTCAACTTTGTTAATCCAAAATAATATTCTTCGATACAATCATCCTCTGGATCTGGTTGGACCCATCAAAAATCTGGACCGCCTTGGCGTCCCGCATCATCCGCTCCACCGGTGACCCTTTCAGGTAGCCGGCCCCTCCGAAAATCTGGACCGCATCAATGGTCACCTTCATGGCCATATCCGAAGCATAGCATTTACACATGGAAACCAGGGTCTCAATATCCCGGAAGGTCCCTTCCCGGCTATCAATAATCGCCGCTGTCCGAAAGATTAAGGATTTAGTGGCTTCAATGGCCATCTTCATATCAGCCAGCATAAAGCGCACCGCCTGAAAAGAGGCGATCAACCGTTTGAACTGGGTTCGAACCTGGGCAAAGGTCAAAGCCGCTTCATAGGCCCCTTCGGCTATCCCCAGGGCCAGAGAGGCCGCCCCCCAGACCCGCATGACGTTGGCATGGCGGGATAAAACCCTCCACCCTTCCCCTTCATGAAGGAGCAGGTTCTCTTTGGGAACCCGGGCGTTCTGAAAGAACATTTCCGAAGTCACCGATCCCCCTAACCCCATCTTCTTTTCTTTTTTCCCAAATGACAAACCCGGGGCATCGCGGGGGACGATCAGGGCACTGATCCCGCCGGTCCGTTTCCCGGGGCCGGTTCGGAGAAAGACCAGGTAGTAATGGGCATGAGGTCCCAGGGTAATAAACGACTTGGACCCATTGATGATATAATGATCTCCTTCCAAAACAGCCTTGGTTTGTATGGAGCCGGCATCCGAACCATAGTTCGGTTCGGTCAGGCAAAAACCGCAGAGTTTATCCCCTTTAGCCATATCGGTGAAAAACCGCTCCATCTGATCCGCTGTACCGACCTCCCGGATGGTCCGGACCACGGCATTGGTGGGAAAAACCAGCAGGGCCGAGGCCGGCGAGACTTTGGAGATCTCTTCGACCACCAGACAGAGCGTTGTCGCATCAGCCTCTATCCCCCCGAATTCAGCAGGCAACGACAGTTTTAAGAGGCCGGACTTTATAAAAGCCTCATAACTCGTTTGAGGAAATTCATCCCTGGCGTCAATTTCCCCGGCCCACGGGGTTATCTCAGCGGCCACCAAGGCCCGAACTTTTTCCTGTACCTCTTTTTGAGCGGCTTTGAGATGCAGGTACATTTTTTATCGGCCTGCCCTTCTGCCAGGACTCGCTGTTCTTATCCTTCTCATGATACCCGCTTCAACCATCCAGGCCTCCTTTTCCCCCCTCCTCCTTCTCTTTTTTTACGGAAATGGAGACGACCTATGGGGGCTTAAACGTCAAGAAAGGTAATATCATAACAAACTGGCCTGGTTGTCAATATTTTTTTACCTTTTTCTTTTTATTTGACTTGACCCTGACTCCTTTTCTATGATGAAACTAAAGGAAATGGAAAGGAAAATTTGCCCATGTCGTCCTTGAAATCGAAAATCATGCCTTTATCGGAAGCGATTGCCCGTTTTGTAAAGCCAGGCCAATCGATTGCCCTGGGAACCTCTTTGGAGGGATTGATCCCCTTTGCCGCCGGACACGAGATCATCCGTCAAGGTATCCGGGATCTGACCCTCATCGGCCCGATTTCGGATATGCTCTTTGATCAACTTATTGGCGGGGGTTGTGTCTCCAGGATACGGGCGGCCTGGGTGGGCAATGTTAGTACCGGAATCGGGTATCATTTCCGAAGGGCCGTTGAACAGGGGATCCCATATACGATAACTATGGAAAATCATTCAAACTTTTCCATGGCCCTGAGTTTACACGCCGGGGCCTTAAATGTCCCTTTTCTTCCGGCCCGAACCCTCCTGGGATCGGATATCATCAAAGACAACCCCCATTTTAAATGCGCCCCCTGCCCTTTTACCGGGGAGCCGCTGCTCCTGGTTCAGGCCATAGTGCCGGATCTGGCCATCATCCAGGTCCAGAGAAGCGACCCTTTTGGAAATGCCCACCTGTGGGGAAATATGGGGGTCAGCGCCGATGCCGCCAGGGCCAGCCGGGAGGTTATTATCATTACCGAAGAAATCGTCGACCCTCAAGTAATCCGGAGCGATCCCAATCGGACCGTCATTCCGGGATTTATCGTTACCGCCGTGGTGGAAGAACCGTGGGGTGCCCATCCTTCAGCCGTTCAAGGTTACTACGGCCATGATGACCCGGTTTATGTAGAGTACGCCCGGGAAACTAAGACCCCGGAATCGAGCCGGGAATGGTTTCAAAAGTGGATCTTCGGGGTCAAGGATAGACCGGGATACCTGACCCGGATTTCGGAAGACCGGTTAAAGGCCTTGAGGGTCCAAAACCCGGCCCCGGCGGCCAGAACGGAATTCGGATATTAACCATGGAATTTGGATTGCGGATTGCGGATTTCGGATTTCGGAATTAAAAAACCTCGTTAGATGATCCGTGGAGCCTCCATGAGGCCGGAAGGTTTAGATAAAAAATGCGAACAATGAATTCAGAACATCGAATTTCGAATCATAAAGTTATTTATTTTTCCCATCCTTCGATATTCATTATTCGATATTCGATATTCGATATTCTCTTATTTAGCGGGACCTCCGAGGGTCATGCGGGTTAAAATGAACAAAGAAATCTACAAAGCCCTTGAAAAAATAGTCGGTCCCCGGCACATCACCGCCCGGGACACCGACCGGCAGTGCTATGCTTATGATGCGACCCAGATCCAGGCCCGGCCTGATGCCGTAGTTTTTCCGGGAACCACCCGGGAAATTGCGGAAATCCTGAAACTGGCCAACAGATATAAGTTTCCGGTGGTCCCCCGCGGGGCCGGTTCGGGCATGAGCGGCGGGTCGGTCCCTATCCAGGGAGGGGTAGTCCTGGTTTTATTGCGTTTAAATCGGATCAAAGAAATCGATCTTCAAAATTTTCTTGCCGTGGTTGAACCGGGGGTCATCACCCGGGACCTGCAACAATCGGTCGAGGCAAAAGGTCTTTTCTATCCTCCGGACCCGTCCTCTTCCCATTTCTCCACCCTGGGGGGAAACCTCGCCGAATGTGCCGGGGGAGGAAGGGCCGTGAAATACGGCGTTACCCGTGATTATGTCCTGGGTCTGGAGGTTGTCCTGCCAACCGGAGAGGTTTTAAAAACCGGGGTCCGTACTTTTAAAGGGGTGGTCGGTTATGACCTGACCCGATTGATGGTCGGTTCCGAAGGGACCCTCGGGATTATCACAGAAATAATCCTGAAATTGATCCCTTTGCCTGAGGCCAGGCAAACCATTCTGGCCTTTTTCGATCAAATGGCCCTGGCCGCCCGAACCGTGGTGGAAATCCTCCAGGCCAGGATCCTGCCGTCGATTCTTGAATTCATGGATCATTCTTCGATTATCAGTGTCGAGGAATATCTCCACCTGGGGTTGCCCAGCGAAGCCCAGGCCCTTCTTTTGATTGAAGTGGACGGCGACCTGGAATCAACGGCCCGACAGGGAGAAACCATTCAGCGGATCTGTAAGCAGATCGGGGCTACCGGCATAAAAAGGGCCGCCACGGCCCAGGAAGCGGAAGAGTTATGGAAAGCCCGAAGGGCCATTTCACCGGCGATTTTCCGTTTGCGCCCCAATAAGATCAATGAGGATATCGTTGTTCCCCGGAACAAGATCCCGGAAGCCATCGAGCGTTTTGAGGAGATCGGCCGTCGGTTTGAATTTTTAATCATCAGTTTCGGCCATGCCGGCGATGGCAATATCCACGTGAACGTCATGTATGACGGGAAAAACCCAGGGGAACGGGAAAGGGCTCAAAAGGCCGCCGGCGAAATATTCAAAGTGGTTATTTCCCTGGGAGGCACCCTCTCAGGAGAGCACGGGATCGGAGTAACCAAAGCCCCCTTCCTGACACTGGAATTGGACCCTTTGTCCCTGACCCTCATGAAAAAGATCAAAGACCTCCTGGACCCCAATCAGATCCTTAACCCGGGGAAAATATTTCCTTAGGTTTCCCGCCCTCAAAAAGGCGGAAATCACCGAAAAACAGATAAAGGCGATGACCTGCACGAACTACCAGTACCAGTCTGACCCTATGCCCATACGGTTTACTATCGATTTAACTCCCGGCACCAGGGTCGCCGTCTGAAGGATGGCGTCCAGGGTTTTTTGAGACCCAAGGCTCCCGCTTAAGGTTACGATCCCTGAATCAGAATCGACCTGAATTGACGCGACTCTGGTTCGAACGTCTTTTGCCAGGGAGGCCCAAACCCGGCTGCTGAGTAAGGCATCCTCGAAGGCCTTTTGTGATTCAGGGGTGGTTTTAAAATCATCAAGATTAATCCTGTAGACAATAACATCACAGGCATTTTCAATGCTGATATGTTCAAGATTTATCACCCAGTCATAAAGGACGGGGTCCTGCCATTCCAGGCCATACAGGAAATAAGTCCATTTGCTCCGCTCTTTGTCAACTTTTTCGATGTATTCGGCCGCTTCATTTCGGTTGAGGTTCATCTGCTTCATAGCCGACTGGATTCGGAATTCACTACCCGCGATAACCCGTAATCGGAGTAGCTGTGGGATCCCGGTCAGGAGCAAATGACCGGCATACCCATGATAGACCAGGTTCCCGTCCCTGGCATGCTCCATAATCGCTGCCGTCAAGCATTTCAGGTAAGCAACACGCGGACCGATCGTCTGTTGCCAGATGGAAGGCGGATTCTTAACGGCTGCGGTAAGTTTGTCCACACTGACTCCATATTCCTTTTCTGCTTTTAATATCGCTTCTTCACGTCCAAGCCTTGGATAATCCAGTCGATCGGCAAGACACTCCGCAAGGGCATTGCCACCGCTGAAAGTTCCCCGTGAAATGGTAATTATCGCCATAGCAACCCTCCTGGTTAGAAATTTATTTTTTTAATTTTATCATTCATTCATTAATGGTGTAAAGTTTTTTGTCTGAAGCCGGGACTTCAACCGAGCCCATTCCGGACCGGGGTCGAAATCAGGGGATTCTTTTTCAAAAAGATTCGGGAAAATCGAGAAGGGCACGGCAAAAAAATTGAACAAAAACCGATTTTGAGATATACTATTTTTCCTATGAAGATCAAAAACCCTTTTGAAGTTTTGGGAATTGCTCCAACCCTGGTCCGGGCCTTGGAGGGAACGGAATTGTTTTCCCTGGTCAAATCTTCCTACCGGGCACTGCAATTAATTTATCACCCGGACCGCTCTCCTTTGAATGACCAGGTCCTAAAACTCCAAAAAACCCAAAAAGTGGCTGAACTTAACCTGGCCTTCGAAAAATTAGATTATGATCGGGACCCGGCCTCCCTGGATCATTACCGGAACTTGTATGTCCGCAGGGTGGGCGATGGCTGGAAAAAAACCATACGTCAATTGAATCGGGAAATCCAGGAACTGAAATCAAGCCACGAGTCCCTTTCCCAAGGATATCTTCGGCATTTATTAGAAGCCTGTTTCCCGGATCAATCAGACCCGGCCCTGAATTCGATCTGTCTCTTTAACCTGAAAAATCGGCGATTCGGTCTACAGGACATCGCCATTAATCATAATGTCCGCTCCATGACCTGGGACCTGGGAACCAATTATAAGGAAATCAAATTTGATGCCGAAGGGCGGATGTTTTATAAACTTCCCTGCCGTAAACGATTTATTCAAGTCAATTTTATCAAACTCCTGGGAACCGTCGGGAAAGATAAAGTGGACCTGATCCCCTTGCTGGATCGGGTGGTTCCACAGGAGCATCTGGTTCAACAGGAAAAAATGAAAAAAATATACCCGGAAAACCCAAAATGTTTTGATGTCCTGAACAGTTTATCCGTCGATGAATTCCGCAAATACTGTCTGCCTTTTTTGAAACCGGACCTGGCCGAAGGGGCTTTTCTGTTTTCCCTCCACCGAAATGCCTGTCAAGAGAATCGCATCAATTTGGAAGGGCTGATCATACGGGTCCATCCGGGAAAAGAAGCTCAAAGCTGAAAGCTCAAGGCTCAAAGCTCAAAGCAAAAACTTTGAATTTTCAGCTTTGATGGATTCGTAAAAACTCGCCGAACGTCCATTTGCGTCATTCCCGTGAAAACGGGAATCCAATCCCGCCAAAGGCAGAGATTTTAACAAAGTTATTGTTTTTACATTTATAGTCTTACAAATTAGCACTACAGCGTATTTTTTTGTTAATGCGCCCCTTAACCGTCATTCCGGCATGCTTTAAGCCGGAATCCAGGGACTTTGATTTTCTCATTTTCTGGAAAAACCTGGATTCCCGATAAAGACATTCGGGAATGACGGGAAAAGTGTCGCTGTAGTATTAGAAGTATTCGAGACAATTGATTAACTCGCAATGTTTTTTGTAAAATAAAAAGTCCCTTTAAAATCTCTGCCAAAGGCGGGATTAATTAGTTATACCTGTCCTGGATTCCCGCCTGCGCGGGAATGACGCAACGCGGGTTTCAGTGGATTTTTACGAATCGTTTAAGATTTATCCTTTCAGCTTTCAACTACTCAACTACTGAGGCTTCCTCATAAAAAACCCAGATGCGATTGGTTTTTCCGGGGATGAGCTGACCCCGGCCATAGAGCTTTCTGTGGGTTGGATCCCGGGTCAGGCCAAGGGCATTAAAGTTTCGGCCCTTCTGGTACCGCCCCAAATATTCCAGGGCGATGTATTTCCCTCCATGACCATTGTCGTGGACTTCATAATCGATGTTCCATTCTTCCATCCACTGGAGGTATTTCGGACTCAATCCTGAGGGGCTGTGATTGTCTATCCCATCTCCCGGATAACGGCCTTGATGGTCCCGGGCAAAAAATTCCAGGGCTTGACTGATCAGTACAGCCCTCTCGGCAAACTCTTTATAAGGGGCCTCCCGGGCCTTGATGGTCTGGACTACAGCCAGGATGGTTATTACCACCATTAATGTCAGGGTAATGATCCCTTCCCAAAGGGACAAACCCAAATAAGACTTATCTTTTGGCATTTTTTTTGTTAAAATGGGGCTCAGGGCTCAGGGCTCAGGGCTCAGGGCTCAGGGCTCAGGGCTCAGGGCTCAGGGCGAGCGATACGAACCATGATAAGGTCTTTCCCTGATCCCCGATCCCTGATCCCCGATCCCTGAATTAAAAATTCCGAAATCCGAAATTCATCTATACTCTCCCTAAAAAGGAAAGAAAAGAGGAAATTATTAATCCATGGAACCTGCGTACTTTAAACTTTGGGAATCCGGAGAACTCCGGGAAAGGACCCAAATGGCCTGGGGGGGGTTGGCCTCCTGTTGCCTCTGTCCTCGCAATTGCCGGATTGATCGACTCCAGGGGACGACCGGATTTTGCAGGCAGGGTTCAAGGGCCAAAGTGGCCCGGGCCCTGCCCCATTTTGGGGAGGAACCACCCCTTTCCGGAAACCATGGGGCAGGTACGGTCTTTTTTTCAGGTTGTGCCTTACGATGTCTGTATTGTCAGAACTATCAAATCAGTCAGGAAGGCTTCGGAAAAGAATTAAGCCCGGAAGAACTGGCCCAAATCTTTTTGGATTTGCAGAATCAAGGGTGTCACAACCTCGATCTGGTTTCCCCCACTCCCCACCTGCCTTTTATTTTTTCCGCTCTGGAATTCGCTATTCCTCTCGGTTTTCGTTTGCCCCTGATCTATAACACCCATGGATATCTTTCCCAAAACACCCTGGATCTGTTAGAAGGGATCGTAGACATCTATTTGCCGGATATGAAATATGGAGATCATAGAAACGCCGCCCTGTTATCCCAGGTGAATGACTATCCCTTGCTTAACCGGGCGGCTGTCAAGAAAATGTTCCGGCAGGTCGGGCCGTTACAAACCGACGAAGAGGGAATGGCCTGCCGGGGCCTTTTAGTGCGCCATCTGATCTTACCGGGGCACAGGGCCGACAGCCGTGATGTTCTTAAAGCCCTGGCCGATCTTTCCCGGGAAATCCCCCTCAGCCTCATGGCCCAGTATTGTCCCTGTTTTAAGGCCGGACAGGTTCCGGCTATCGATCGACCCTTACACCCCCATGAATATCGGGAAATAATGGACTTGGCCCAACAGTTGGAATTTGAGGAGGTCTTTATCCAGGAAATGGAAAGCGCCGATCTCTATTATCCGGACTTTACCCGGGAACATCCCTTTCTTTAAAGACCTGTTTTATGGTCATTCGGATGAAACCTCAAAGGATTTAAGATCCTCAAAAGGAAAGGTCAGGATAAAAGTAGTCCCTTTTCCGACTGTACTTTGGACCTCGATAGTCCCCCCGTGTTGCCGGACAATGCCGTATACGGTGCTCAACCCCAATCCCGTACCTTTACCGACTTCCTTTGTGGTAAAAAAAGGATCAAAAATCCTGGACAGGTTTTCTTCAGGGATTCCCATGCCGGTATCGCTGACTTCCAGGACCACCTTTTTTTCTAAAGGCCGTTGAAAAGTGCGCAGAGTCAAAGTCCCCTTCCCCTCCATGGCATCCACGGCATTAATAATCAGATTGACCAGTATCTGATTCAGTCTGTTGGGATCGGCGGTGATTAAAGGCAGATCAGGGTCAACCTCCTGGACCACCTCAATATCGGGCTGGACGATGGGGCCCAGGAACAGGGGACTATTAAATAGGGCCTGCTTGCTCAGGAGGTCAACAGCCTGCCGGATCGACTGATTGAGACTGCAAGGAAGACGGCGATGATTGGACTGGCGGCTGAATTCCAATAAATCCTTGACAATATCTTTACAACGCAAAGCCTGGTTAATGATTTCTTTCAAATCATTTTGCTTGGGATCTTCCGGGGGGGTATCTTCCAACAAGAGGTTGGCATAGATCAAAATCCCTCCCAGCGGGCTATTCAGCTCATGAGCCACTTTGGCCGAAAGTTCCCCTATGGAGGCCAGCTTACTGGCCTGCAGCAGTTGATCGTTGAGCTGACGGGTTGTATCGTCCCGCTTCCGGATCATCTTGATTATAAAATAGGTGATGACGATGGTGATGACGAGGATGCCAAGGCTGCTGAAAAAAAGAAAAATCAAAGTCGCCCAGTTGGCCCGATTGACCGCGCTGAAGGCTTCGGAGTAATCCTGTTTTATCACCAGGAGCCAACGAGGATCTTTGAGCCAGGCATAAGCGACGATCTGTCGAGGCCGGGGGGCCTGGGGACTTCCGTCAGGCCCGCTCATGATCTCAATCCCACTGTCTTGATGAAACACCCCCATAGACAGCGGAGCCTTTCCCATGATGGTGCCTGTGAAGCGAGGACTGGTTTGAAAAAGGCCCGACTGATTGATCAAAACGGCCTCGCCGGTGGTACCGATTTTGACCTTTTCAACCAAAGACCGAAAGTACTCCGTGTCGATACTGGCCCTTAAAATCCACCGCTGGTTCCCCTCCTGTCTCAAAAAGGCGATGATGAAATGAGGGGTATTACGAAATCCCATAAACATGTCGCTGATAAAAACGCCCTTTTTCATCACCTCCTTGAACCAGAAGGTTTGAGAATATGCTTTATCCATCAATGGATAGGGTCCGATATAGGAAAGATGCTTACCTTGCCGGTCGATCACGCCTAAATCGATGAAGGCTCGACCTCGCTGATTGAGGGCGCTAAAAACCGAATGTAGATTTTCCGGCTTCCGCAAATAGTCCAGAGAGTGGGTCTGGGCTATCAACTGAAGATTGGTAGTCCTTTCCTGTAAAAACAACTCGACAATCTTTCGGTGGTCCTCAACCTGTCTATGGAAGGACTCCTTCAAGCGACTGTCTGAAAAGTTTGAAAAATAAAGGTAAATTCCCCATCCAACCAAAAGATGGGGAATCAAAGAGCCGACCAGAATCAAAAAAATGAATTTACGGAAAAGCCTGGCATAATGCCCTTCCTTTGGAGTGGTGTCTTTCATGGTGCCATCCCTTCCATCCATACCCGACGGATCATCCCTGGACCAAACCTTTTTCCGACCCTGTCTTTATATATCAAAAAGGGACCGGTCCTGCCACCTTTAATTTTACGCGCCTCTTTGTTCATGCTATCTTTCCTCTTGCCTTACTTTCCCCGCCTGTTATATAATCGATTTTAATTGTTTTTTCTTGCGTTGTGCTTTCTGTTTTGAGCTATTTTCGTACTAAATGATACTGGGCCGATGAACCAAGACCATCCCCAAAATACCAGCCAGTTCATCAGTCCCTTCCGGGACTGGAAGATTCGCGGAAAACTCACCGGTGTGACCCTCTTTCTGGTCCTGTTCCCCCTATTGATTATTGTCTACCTAAGCCTGGACCGGTTTAATGAGGCCCTCAAAAAAACCAGCGAAGAAGAAATGGAACATCTGGTCAGGAACATCTATGCCATGTGTGAGGCTCAGCAGGAAATAAGGCTGACCAAAGCGGTTTCGGACCTGGATAAGGAAAAGGGGTTCAGTATCTTAAAGAAGGCGATCGGCCAGTTTAAACTAAGGGGCACCGGGTATGCCTATGCCATAGATACCCACGGGATCCTCCGGGTCCACCCGGCCAAAGAAGGGGAAAACATCCTTGATTCGACCGATTCAAGTGGATTCAAATATATACGCACGATGATCAAAGAGGCCTTACTCCTAAAAAACGAACAGGTTGGGACGATCCGTTATCCCTGGATGAATCCGGAATTAGGAGAAACCAAACCCAGGCAGAAGCTTACTAAGTTTATCTATTTCAAACCCTGGGATTGGATCATCGTAGCCGGCGCCTATGAAGAAGAGATCTATCATTCCCTTTATGAAACCGAAAGGTTTATCCTTCTGGTGGTTTTAGTAAGCCTGGTTATGGCCTTCGCACTGACCATCTTCCTGGCCAGGGTCTTGACCAGGCCGATCTTGAGTCTTACGGAGGTTACCACCCGGATGGCGGCCGGAGACCTTTCCCAGAGAGTCCGAGTGCACGGATCGGATGAGATTGGTATCCTGGGAGATTCCTTCAACCGGATGGCCGCCCAAATCCAGAACTATACGACGGATCTGGAAAGAGTGATCGAGGTCAGGACCCGGGACCTCATGGATTCCAAGGAGAAATACCGCAATCTGTCCCAATTTTTAAAGAGCATCCTGGAAAGTGCTACCCAATATGCCATTATAGCCATGGATATCAACGGGTTCATCATCGAATTTAATAAAGGGGCCGAAAAAATTTTCGCCTGGAAGAAAGAGGAGGTCCTCAATAAAAAACATATTTCCATTACCCTTCCCCCTGAGATTGCCGGAGGCGGGATCGATAAGGTGCTTTTTCGGGAGAGCCGGGTCGACGGTCTCAGCGAACAGGAGATGGATCGGGTTCAGAAAGACGGCCATCGCTTCCCAGCCCATTCATCGGTTACAGCCATTTCCGACTCCGGAGGGGAGATAAAAGGGTATGTGGAAATTGTTCGTAATATCACTCTGAGAAAGGCATTGGAAAGGGAACTCCGGGGGACCAAACAATTTTTGGAAAACATCATGGAGAGTTCTGCCGATGGGATTGTAACAACCGATCTGAGGGGAAAAATAACCTATCTGAATCGGGCTATGGAAGAAATGCTGAAATACCAGAGGTCGGAACTGTTAGAAAAGCACATCTCGACTCTGTATGTCCGGGGCATTCAAGAGGCTTGGGATATCATGAACCTTCTCGGGGTAGATGATAGAATCAATAATTATGAAATGCAGGTCAAGAGCCGAAGTGGAGAGGTTTTGACCATTCTGACCTCCAATTCTCTGCTCCGCGATGAAGAGGGAAAGGTTATCGGCACGGCCGGGATATTTAAAAACATCACCGAGCAAAAACGCTTAGAGGCCAAGCTTAAAGAAACCCAATTTTACCTGATCGAGGCCTCGAAAATGAGGGCCCTTGGAGAGTTGGTGGCCGGGGTGGCCCATGAATTGAATAACCCTCTTATGGCCTCTCAGACCATCTTCCATGTAATCATGAAAAATCTTCACCCGGAATGTCCGAACCGGGATCGTTTGGAAATCATCGGCCGGTGCAATGACCGGATCGAGAAAATCGTTAATCACCTCAGGGAGTTTTCCCGGCAGACCGAATCCGATTTTCAAGACCTGGACATCAACCAGCCTGTCGAGAATGCCTTGATTCTCACCGGCCAGCAGCTCCTCAACCATAATATCACCATTATCAAGAGATTATCAGACACCCTGCCCCATATCAGGGGCGATTCCAATCAACTGGAACAGGTTTTTCTCAATCTGATTTCCAATGCCCGGGATGCCATGGAGACCGTTATGGGACCAAAGGAGTTAACTATTCGTTCTTACCTGAGTGAAGAGGATGATCCTCCCTCTGTGGCTGTTACGGTTACGGATACAGGAGAGGGAATCCCTGAGGAAATCCTGGGAAAGGTCTTTGAGCCCTTTTTCAGCACCAAACAAGTGGGCAAGGGCACTGGCTTGGGCCTCTCTCTTTGTTTTGGTATTGTCGAGGCCCATGGAGGAAGGCTGGGAATCAAGAGTCAGCCCGGTGTCGGGACCGAAGTCAAAATACTTCTCCCCCTTGCCCGGAGTGTTTAAGGATCGCTTCGCTTGAGGCGCCTTCGTCTTCGACGAACCTGAGGCCCTCCGGGTCGGAGTCTAAAGGGGACTTGCCTCTTCACTCAAACGAAGTGCTCCTTGCTGGATGCTTCATTTTATCCAGAATCCAGGATCGATAGTTTAATCCGGGATCGTCCGACCAGAAGCGGATGATCTCTTGTTTTAGAAAAGTGAGTGATAAATTCAGAATGACAATTTAAGAATCTAAAAGGAGTTAGGAAATGGCTAAACGCATACTTATTGTGGATGATGATGAACTGGTTCTCCTCGCCTTGAAGGAACTGCTCAGCTCTGAAAATTATGAAGTCCAACCCTTTTCCAGAGGTTCCGAAGCCCTTAAAAAAATCGATACGGAAGATTTTGATCTCCTGATACTCGACATCATCATGCCGGAAATGGATGGGTTCGAGCTCTGCAAGATGATCCGGAAGAAAAACAACTACAAAGACAAACCCATATTATTTCTGACCGCCAAAAACCAGGAAGAGGATAAAAAGCGAGGGCTTGAAGTAGGAGCCACCCTTTTTATCTCCAAACCGATCTCACCCCAAAGACTCCTGACCATGATAGCCGATGCCATCGGTTGAACTGGTTGAGGCTCCCATTGGGCCGCGATTGAAGGACCGCCTTTAAGCCAAACGATGAGGTAATCATGAAGACGATCTTTGTTTATTCCGGAGAGATGGGCCAATTTGATTTTGGATACGACCACCCCTATAAGCCTGAAAGGGCCACCAAAACCTACGACCTTTGTACCCGGTATGGGGTTATGAATCATCCCTGGATGACGACCCTCGACCCTGAACCCTTGGACGAGAACCTCCTGACCCTGTTTCATACGCCCCAGTTGATTCATTTAATCCAAAAGGCCAGTCAGGGCGAGTTCAGCCTCGAGATGCTGGAATACGGTTTAGGAACCACGGACAATCCCATCCTCCCGGGCATCTATGAGTGGTCGTTGCGGGGGGCCGGAGGGACCTATCAGGCCATGCAACATATCCTTAAGGGCCAGGCCGATGCGGCCTTTAACCCTTTCGGAGGTTTTCACCATGCCCGGTCTGATCATGTGGAAGGCTTCTGTTACGTGAACGACATTGCTATTACCGTCATAGAGGCCCTCAGGAACGTCCAGGGGTTAAAAATCGCCTTTATCGATTGCGATGCCCATCATGGAAACGGGGTTCAGGAGGCCTTCTATCAAGATCCGAGGGTCTTGTTTATTTCCCTTCATGAGACCGGGAGGACCCTCTACCCCTGGTCGGGTTGGGAAACGGAAATAGGAGAAGGGGAGGGAAGAGGTTTTACGGTCAATGTCCCTTTAGAGCCCTGGTGTGATGATGAGGTCTACGCCCTGGCCTTTGATGGGGTTGTCCCGCCGCTGGTCCGCTCTTTCAGACCGGATATTATCATAGCCGAGCTCGGGGCCGATACCTTGATTTCCGACCCCATGACCCATCTAAGGCTGACCAATAACGGCTATCAGCGAACAGTCAGGGCTATCCAGGAACTCTGTCCCAAGGTACTCGGACTTGGTGGTGGGGGCTATGATCTCTACCGCACCGCCCGATGCTGGACCCTGGCCTGGGCTATTCTGAATCAGGTTGTACCGGTAGACGAATTTGCCGGCCTGGTCGGAGGGATGATGTTCGGGCCGGAAATGGAGGTCGGCAGTCTTTATGACTATCCTTACCTCAGTGAAGGAGAAACCAAAGAAAAAGCCCTTCAGGAAGCCCGAAGAGTGGTGGACTATATCCAGAAAACGGTTTTCCCTTTACACGGTCTCTGACCAGTATGGAGTTTTGAGTTCGGAGTAATTAGAAAATACCTCTAACAACAAGCTCCGAACTCTCAACTCCGAACTTCTTTATGCCTTGGCCGGTTTCTTGAGGAAGCGGCAAAGGATCACCGCTATGATCAGGATTATCGCCGAGATATAAAATGACAGGGAATAGGAACCGGTACGGTCTTTAATGAATCCGGCCACCAAAGGCATTAAAAACCCCAATCCCCAACCGAGAAATACCAGCCCGTAATTGACCCCCAGGTTTTTTGACCCGAAGAAGTCCGCCGTGAAAGCCGGCATGATCGACAGACCTCCCCCATATTGCCAATAGGCTACTCCGGTGGCCAAAAACAAAAGGGGTATGCTGGCGGCATTGATGATAAAAGGGGTAGCCAACAAAAATACGGCCGATACCAGTAGATTGATGGTATAGGCGTTTCTCCGCCCGATCTTATCCGAATAAAGCCCGGAACCGACCCGGCCGAGGGCATTGACCATACCGCCAAAGGCCGCTATGATCCAAGCGTTTTTTGCAAAAAATTCAAGTTTCCCGGCGGTCTTGGCCAAAAGAGGGGCGGCATTGGCAATAACCAATAAACCCGATTGGGCGCTGCCGATAAACATTAAAACCAGGGCATAGTATTGCCAATTGGATAGCATCTCGGTCGGGGGATAATCGGCAGCCGCGGTGGTGGTAAGGGCTTTTTTGGTTTGGCCAAGGGGCGGCCCGACGGGGATATAACCTGCAGGGGGTTGGGATAACATCTGCCCGGCAATGATCACCACTACCGCAAAGATGATTCCCAAACCGATAAAGCTGCCTGAAATACCATATTTTTCGATAAAAAACTGTCCCAAAGGGGCGATATAGAGGGCTGCACCTCCGTAGCCGCCGACCACTATACCGGCGATTAAACCCCTTCGGTGAGGTCCAAACCATTTCAAGGCAGCCGGAGTGGGTGCGGCATAGCCCAGACCCATACCAATACCTCCCAGAATTCCAAAGCCGAGAATCAAACCAAAATAACTTTTCATTAAGCCGGCGACAACGCACCCCGTTGCCAGGGAAAGGCCTCCTAATGTGGCCCCTATTTTCGGCCCGTACCGGTCCTGGAGCTTGCCACCGGGAATCATAAAAACGGCAAATATCAGTCCGCACAGGAAATAGGCCACCGTTCCCTGCGTATCGGTCAGATAGGCCCAACCGGCGTTGATTCCGGTCATAACCTCCCCGGCATCCGCTTTCGTTTTGTCGACCAGGGCCTTTTTCCAAACACTCCAGGCGTATAAGATCCCTAAGCAGAGGTTAATGGCTACCCCGGCAAAGGCTACAACCCAGGCCTTTGATGGCTCTTTATCGGCTTTTATTGACATTGTTCTTTGTCCTCCCTTGATAGCCCTCTGAATAGGCATCGCAAGCGCTGACCCCGTCCGGGTCGCGAACGGGGTCAGCCCGGCAGATGAGAACAAATAAAACGATCGTCTGACCGCTTTGGATATCTAAGCCGTCCGGAGGTGTGGTGAGGCCTCAGACGATGGTTGACGGTTTGGAGCTTACAACCTGCCTTTCACAATGTCGTCGACCACCGACGGATCAGCCAGGGTTGTCGTATCGCCAAGTTGTCCGATGTCGCCGGAGGCTACCTTTCTTAAGATCCTTCTCATAATCTTACCGGATCTGGTTTTCGGAAGACCGGGGACAAACTGGAGCTTTCCGGGGGAGGCGATAGGACCGATTTCCTTTCTTACATGGTCGACCAGGTCTTTTTTCAATTGATCGCTTCCCTCAAAACCGATTTTTAGTATCACGTAAGCATAAAGATCTTCGCCTTTTATCGCATGCGGGAAACCGACGACCGCGGCTTCGGCCACAGCCCGATGGGAAACAAGAGCGCTTTCGACTTCGGCTGTGCCGATCCGATGACCGGAAACATTCACCACATCGTCGATCCGGCCCATCAACCAGAAATAGCCGTCTTCATCCCTTCTCGCACCGTCGCCAGTGAAGTAAAATCCGGGCTGCTGGACAAAATAGGTATTAAAAAACCGCTCCGGCTCGCCGTAGACGGTCCTCATCAACCCCGGCCACGATCTTTTGATACAGAGTTCACCGCCTTCATTGATCCCTGCGGTTATAGGCGCCTCATCGGCCGAAGCCCTTCCCTTCAAGACCACCGGTTCCACCCCAAAAAAAGGCAGGGTGGCCGACCCGGGTTTCGTCGGCCAGGCACCGGGCAGGGGTGTAATCAAAATCCCACCGGTCTCGGTCTGCCACCAGGTATCGACAATGGGGCATTTCTCCTTGCCGATCACCTTATGGTACCACATCCAGGCTTCCGGGTTGATCGGCTCACCGACCGTGCCCAGGAGCCTCAGCGAGGAAAGGTCTCTTCCGTTCGGCCACTGATCTCCCTCGCGCATCACCGCCCGGATAGCGGTCGGAGCGGTATAAAAAATATTGACCCCAAACTTCTCCACCATCTGCCAGAACCGGTCAGGTTTTGGGTAGGTCGGCACACTTTCGAAAACGATGGAGGTTGCTCCATTGGCCAGGGGGCCGTAAACAATGTAGGAGTGACCGGTTACCCAGCCGATGTCGGCCGTACACCAGAAGATATCCTGATCCTTATAATCAAAGACATATTTAAAAGAAAGATAGGTATAAACCATATAGCCGCCGGTGGTATGGAGAACCCCTTTGGGTTTGCCGGTGGACCCTGAGGTATACAGGATAAAGAGCGGGTCTTCCGCATCCATCGGCTCGGCCTGGCAATTCGGGCTGATATCCGGGGCGTTCATTTCATCCTGCCACCAGGTATCTCTCCCGGCCGTCATGGGAACATCAAAATTCTCCAGCCGTTTCACCACCACCACGGTCTTGACCTGGTGCCCTTGTTTGGCGCAATAATTAACCGCGGCATCGGCATTGGCCTTAGAGCTCACTTGCCTGCCGGACCGCCAATAGCCATTGGCTGTAATCAGGACCTTGGCCCCGGCGTCGAGAATGCGGTCTCGTAAGGACTCAGCGGAAAACCCTCCGAAAACGATAGTATGGATGGCCCCGATACGAGCGCAGGCCAACATGGCCATGGGGAGTTCGGCAATCATGGGCACATAAATGGCCACCCGGTCCCCTTTTTGGACGCCTTTTTTCTTCAGGACGTTGGCGAATTTTGAAACTTCCTTGAAGAGGTCTTGGTAGGTAAACTTCCGGACATCCTCATCGGGTTCGCCCTGGAAAATGAGGGCCACCTTTTCCCCTTTCCCCTTTTCGATTTGGTAATCAAGACAGTTATAAGCGAGGTTGGTTTTTCCACCGAGAAACCAGGCCAGTTTCCCCTTGGCAAAATCTTCTTCATTCACCCGGTCCCATTTCTTAAACCAGAATAGTTCCGAGGCCGCGGCTCCCCAGAATTTTTCCGGCTCTTCAATAGATTCCTTCCACATTTTTTCATACTCTTGTCTGCTCTTGATGTAAGACTGATCCACAAACTCTTTAGGAGGTGGAAATTGCCTCGTTTCCTCCATCATCGATGTTATTTCGGCCATAATCATCCTCCTGATTTTGGATTTAGGATGCGCTTCTCAACATCTTTACAGCAATCATCAAAAAAATTTGCAAATTTTATACCGTGAACCCCGAGCAGGCCGGAACAAAATTTATGACAGTTCCCCCTTACCCCTTTCAATCCCTTAACCTGTTGATTTGGGGATAAAAAAATAACGGCCGCCTTTATAGGAGAGGCCTGGTCTCGGCTTCGGGCCGAAAGATCGATGCCCTGAGGATGTGCCAGAATTCTTTACACCTTGTAAATACCGACCACGGATTTTTTAATTTTTGTATCCAGGGGGAGCTCTGTCGCCCTGTCCCAGGGGGATTAGT
>JACRBX010000191.1 GCA_016219225.1 Deltaproteobacteria bacterium | reverse complement strand
TACTGGCCTACACAAGACAATATGACGCTTTCCACTCGGCTTCTCCATCATGTCCGTATCAATCCAGATTTTTCAAAATCGCGTCCAAAACCTTGTCAAGAACTTTTTTTAATTATTTCAAATTTTTTGCTGAATAGTTACCTTTTTCATAGATAATCTCAACATTCGAAAACGTTGATTATTTCTGGTTCGAACTGAGCTATAATCCAGGGATATACGCGCCTTACCGGTGTAGTACCGAGATTATAGGACTTCCAATTTGTCTAAGCATGTTTTGAATTAAGGAACAAAGATTCACGGGATACCACTTGCCCTTCAAATCTGCTTGCAGCAAAAAAACAGACCATACCAATTAAGGATATTACCATTAAATACACAAAAGCTCCGGTAAAGGACCCGCCAAAAGCATCGACAATTATTCCCATAATCAGCGGGGCAGTGAAACCTGCAATTTGCGTTCCCGTATATATAAAACCAGAGGTAAACCCAACTGCCTCGCCGGGGAATTGCTTTAGAGGTATGGAATTGAATACAATTATTACAATGCTGCAAGCCATTGTTATGATCGTCATCAAAACATTTAACAATAAAACATGTAATGATATTGTCGCTATAATAAAAAGCATAATAGCTGCACAACCGAGACAGAAACCGGCCAAAAGCTTGGATGTTTTTAACGGAAGCTTATCGGTAAGAAATCCGCCTATGTATATGGTGATTAAAGATAAAAACGGTGGGAAAAACGCATACCAGCCAATGGATCTTAGATCTAAACCATAAACTTTATGCAAAAGGGTAGGCATCCAGGAAGCAATCCCCCACATTACAGTGAATGTCCCAAAAGCTCCGACAAACACCAGCCATAACATCGGTACTCCCAGTATGCCTTTCAGCGAATATTTTTTTTCAGTTTCCCTTGCTGAAGGATTTTGATCAACTGAGGGTTGCGGTTGTTCCGGCCCTTTTAATAAAAAATAAAATAAAGGAAGAATAAGGAACCCCCCAAAACCATAAACATAAAACATCTTGCGCCAGCCGATAGATGCCATTAACGATGTAGTGATAAGCGGGGCAAGAAATCCCATTATATAACTGGCTGACAGTAAAACAGATATTGCCCGTCCGGACTCGTTTTTTTCGAATTTTTGCGCCACCAGACTTGCTGAAGCGGGAAAGTAACCTCCCTCTCCAATCCCGTACATAAAGCGGATTAAAATCAAAATGGGAAGAGACCAGGCTATACCGGTCAATATGGTAAATATTGACCAGGCGGTAATAGAAACAAGAATGACCCTTCGGGAACCAAATTTATCGGCCAACCAACCTCCGGGCATTTGCATAATAGCATAACCTGCAAAAAATGCGCTTAACACCATACCAATGCTGGCCGCACTTAAGTTTAGATCCTTTTCCATTAACACAACGGCAAAATTAATTGTGTACCGATCCAAGCCCCCCAACAAACCGCCCAAAAACAACAGAGTCAAAATGACAAGCTTTTCCCGGTCTTTAAACCAGACCAATTTTTCCATTTTTTACCTCCTTTAATTGTTTAGGATTTCGCTTGGTCTTCCCGGTCTCTCTTAAGTGACAGGTTATGATTTCCCATTTATTTACGACCATCCAACTTCTTTTGTTGTCTTTAGTTTCTTTCTGATCACTTTTGCAACCAGACCTGCATCGGTGGGATCAGGGCAACGAATAAATTCCGTTGTAATTCCATCCGGATCGAGCATTTTCTCGTATTCGGTATCTTTGTATTTCCAAGGCAAAGAGCCTCCAAACTGCAATACCCGAATCATAGAATTGATACTGTCCAATAACCACGGGCATAACTTACCAATATCTTTTGGATATTTGTATTTTTCGCCTATACGATGATGGCCGCATCCTTTTCCTTTAAAGATCTCAATTTCGATTTCGTAATTGATCGTACCCACTGGTGTCCTCTTTAATCATAACAGTTTGATCATGATCTTTTCACCCAACCCTTTCCCAAAGGGTGGCGTTGGCGTTACCGAATCCCCCGCAAAGCGTGGCAAGCCCGTATTTTGCGTCCGTTCTTTCCGTCTTCATGATATTGTTCAAAGTAACGACAATCCTCGCCCCCGATTCTCCCAGCGGGTGACCAAGAGCCAGGGCGCCTCCCCAGAGGTTGGTCTTTTCGAAGGGGGAATTTTTTTCTAAACCCAGCTCCCTAAGGCAGACCAGGGACTGGCTGGCAAAGGCTTCGTTTATTTCCACCACATCTATTTCATTTATGCTGATGCCGGTTCTTTCCAGCAGCTTTTTAACCGCAAATACAGGCCCTATGCCCATCACAGACGGATCGCATCCGGCCATCACCCCGGCCATATATTTCAGGTGATACGCGCAGCCAAATTCGTCGGCCTTCTCCCTGCTCATGAGAAGGAGAGCGCAAGCACCCTGGGTGAGGGGTGAAGAAGTGGCAGCGGTTATTACCCCTCCTTCTTTAAAGGGCGACTTCATTTCGGCCATGGTCTCCATGGAAATGTCGTCCCTGATCCACTGGTCCCGATCGACCATGAATTGAGTGCCGTCTTCCTTTTCACCCTCGACGGAAACTATCTCATTTTTAAACTTCCCGGCGTCCCTGGCGGCAGCCGCCCTTTTATTGCTGTAATAGGCCATGGTCTCCATGTCCCGTCGGGAAACATTCCACTGGTCGGCAACTTTTTCCGCGGTTGCTCCCATGGGAATTTCAGCCGGGCTGTATTTCTGAAAAACTCTCGGCGGTATGTCCATCCCGACTCCCATGGGGGCATGCAGCATATCTTCCACGCCACCGGCTATGTATATGTCTCCTTCGCCGCACATAATGGCTCTGGCGGCGTGTTCCACAGCCGACATCCCGGAAGGGCACTGCTGGCAGATGGTGTTAGAAGGCACCGACTCCGGGTACCCGCCGGCAAGCCAGCCCAGTCTGCCAATGTCATTCTGCATGCCAATCTGGATGGCGGTGCCGATAAATACCGCCTCCACGTCTTCAGGCTTCACCTGCCTGTTTCTTTCAAAAAGGGCATCGTAGACCGCCGTTATAAGCTCGTCCGGCCTTTTGTTCCTGAACCAGCCCTTATCCTTGTGCGCCCTGCCGTTCGGCGTCCTTAATCCGTCAACGATTACACACTCTTTCACAATTTTTTCTCCTTTCATTATGGCATGCTCAGTTTAAGCTTGAGAGGGGAGCTGCTGCCTTTTTACCTCTTCCTCAGACCGCAAAATCTTACGCAGGACCTTTCCTACGGCCGATTTGGGCAGGGAATCTCGGAATTCAATTTTTTTGGGTACTTTATAGGCGGCCAGTTTTTCCCGGCAAAAGGTGATAATCTCTTCGCCGGTAGCGGTCTCGCCGGTCTTCAGGACAATATAGGCCTTGACGGTTTCCCCGCGGTAGGCATCGGGAATGCCCACTGAAACGGCCTCCTGGATTTTGGGATGCTGAAAGAGCACTTCATCGATTTCCCGGGGATAAATATTAAATCCGCCGGCAATGATCATATCTTTCTTGCGGTCCACAATAAAGAGGT
This sequence comes from Deltaproteobacteria bacterium, assembly GCA_016219225.1. Taxonomy (NCBI): domain Bacteria; kingdom Pseudomonadati; phylum Myxococcota; class Myxococcia; species Deltaproteobacteria bacterium. The sequence goes on along the minus strand of JACRBX010000191.1, from coordinate 2,181 downwards.
AACCTTCTTCATCCCTGACGGCGACATCACCGGTATGCAGCCAACCATCCTTCAATTGACCGGCTGTTTCCTCCGGCTCATCCCAATACCCTTTCATGACCGCGGGGCTCTTGATGATGATTTCCCCGGGTTGCCCTTGAGGCACCTCCTCTATGCCTTCCTGCAGGTCCACTAATCTGAGATCCGTATCCGGGAAAGGGATACCGATGCTGCCCGTCTTTTTCAACCCCAGGATTGGGTTGGCGGTGCCCAACGCAGTAGTCTCGCTCATACCCCAGCCTTCGCTGAAATAGATCCCCATATCCTTGACCTGTTCGATCAATTCCACCGGCATGGGTGCGGCGCCGGAATTCAGCGTCCCGAACTTTCGGTCCAGTTGGAGTTCCAAAGCCCTGGGGTGATTGACTATGGCATTAATCATGGTCGGCACGGTGGGGAAGAAGGATATTTTTTCAAATTGGGCCAAAAGGTCGATCAGCTCATCGATTTGAAAACGGGGCACCAAAATCTGGGTAGCGCAATTCAGGAGGGCGTTATTCATTACCACGATATTGCCGTAGGCATGGAAAAAAGGCAGTACGGCCAAGAATGTCCTCTTTTCCGGGGGAGTGAGATTCATGGCGGGAGTTCCCCAGAGAGAGCATAGCAGGGTGGCCGCAACAACATTGGCGTGTGTCAGGACGGCCCCTTTGGGAAGCCCGGTTGTTCCACCGGTAAATTGGATCAGGGCCGGGTCTTCCGGGTTGACCTGAACTCTCGGACGTTTTGTGCTGGGACAATCTTCGATTAATTTGTGAAAATAATGCCATCCCTCCTCCAGGTCCAGGCCGGCCGGGGTGCGTTGTCCCTTCCCTTGAAGATAATCAGTGACCCTGGTGACAACAACCCTGGAGATAGGCACGGCCTGGCAGAGGGCCCTGATGTTTGGAAGAACCGTATCAAAGGTAATCAGGGTAGTGATTCCGGTTTTGGCCGACAGGGCCTTTAATTCATCGGGGGTATACATGGGATTCAGATTGACCACAATCGCCCCCAGAGACAAGGCGGCATAATAGGCTATGGGGTATTGGGGACAGTTGGGGAGATGCAAACCGACTCGTTCCCCTTTGACGACCCCCAAAGCCCCCAGGGCATTAGCCAGGCGCAGGACGTTGTGGCGCAACTCCCGAAAGGTCATTTCCGTACCGAGAAAATAGAAAGCCGGTTTATCCGGGAAGGCATTGGCCGGAAGTTGCAGAAGCTCATGGACCGGCAGCCGGGGGTAGCGGATTGCCGCAGGTATCTGGTAGTCATAATGGCGGTGCCAGGGGCGCTCTTCAATCATTCAGCCCTCCTATGAACGGAATTTCTTGAGATTCTGCTGCAGGCAGTCTTCCGCTTCTTTAACCATCCGATCCAGCAATTTCCGGCAGGAGACGACGTCATGGATCAAACCGATGGTCTGGCCGACTGGGATAAGGCCCTTCCCGGTTTTCCCTTTTTGCCAGATATCATCCCCGAACGACCCGGATAGGTGCGGGAGTATCTCTTCTATACCCTTGCCTTCTGCTTCAAGTCTTAAGACCTCACGTATCGAATCATTCAACAGTGCCCGTCCCTGCAGCCCGAAGGTATTTCCATACAGAACGGTTTCGTTTTCATGACGGTTTATAAATTCTTCATAGATATTTTCATGCACTTTGCATTCAAGGGTATTAATAAAACGTGTTCCCATCAGAATCCCATCCGCCCCCAGACACAAAGCGGCGGCCAGCCCTCTTCCGTCGGCCATGCCGCCGGCCGTTATCACCGGGACTTCCAGTTCTTCAACCATTCTGGGCGTTAAGACGGTAGTGGCCACATTTTCATTCAACGGATGTCCACCCTCTTCGACACCGGCGGCGATGACTCCGTCATAGCCGGCCTTTTGGGCTGATTTTCCATGTCTGACCGAGCCGACCTTCTGGAAAATCTTAACGCCCATTTTTTTTAGAAGAGTAAAATACTTGCCATCTTCAAAACGATTCAAAGGCATTCCACTTATTTCCAAGGCCGGAACGCCCTCTTCGGTAATAGCTTCAAAATAGTCCTTAAATCTATCGGGGTGGATTCCGATCGAAGGCAATATGGTCACATTGACCATAAACGGTTTGTCCGTAAGGGTTTTCACTTCCTTTATGGCCGATTTTAGTTCAGCTTTGT